>JABDBZ010000144.1 GCA_013288385.1 Bacteroidota bacterium | reverse complement strand
GGTTTTGCAATATTGTTTAAATCGATCACATATAATTCGCCAGCGGTATCAATGCTGTTACTTCCAATAATAGAAAGACTTTCAGGAGGTGCAATTTTAAATTCAATATCTTTTGCAACTAGCGAAAGCATTTTATTGATGATGTTTTGTGAAGAGATATTTTTGGCACAAAAAATAACTTCATTTATTTGATGGACTTCAATAATTTCATCTATCTGATTAAAATTACCAATGTAATTTGTGTTTTTTACGCCGTTAGATTCGTTGCTTACAAAACCGGTAAAATGCGAGTTGATTGTTGTTTGTTTTAAGAGATCGTTCACACGTTTAAATTCTTCTTCATCTCCAATAATTGCAATTCGTTTTTCTTCAATGCCTGAATTTAATTTGAATTGTTTGATACCGATAAAATGATAAATGCCTCTTAAAAAAAGATAAACTAAACTGGTAGATACTGTTCCCAATAATATGAGTGCCCTTGAAAAGCGGTAATACTCGGGTAACAAAGAATAAATAATTAATATAAATGCAGAGCCGGTTAAAACGCCACGAATAATTCGTTTTAATTTAAGTGGGTAATCATATCCTCCGCTGAGGTATGAAAAGAACATCCATATAAATGTATAAACCGGAAAAGCGATATTGAGAATTTGATCGGAATAAAAATTAGGATACAGTTTAAAATTTAATTCATATGTAGTTTTTATTGCATAAAGACTTAATAAAATAAGCGCAAAATCAATTGCCGGAAAAAACAATTGTTTAATCATGCGACTCACAATTGCAGCGAAGGCCCGTAAATAAATGGCGAGATAAATTAGAAAAATAAATGTACCTGCGCCTTTATTGCTAAAATGTTTGCGAGCAAAAATGGCCATTGCTTTGTAAAATACCACAACATAATTAACGCTGCTTTTTTTAGTGCTCTCGCCTTTGTAATGAATGATGCTTGAATCGGCAAAATAATAATTTTTGTATCCGGCTTGCGTTATTCGGTAACTGAGATCAATATCTTCGCCATACATAAAAAATGTTTCATCCAATAATCCAATTTTATCCAAGACATCTTTTCGCAAAAGCATAAAAGCCCCACTTAAAATATCAATCTGATGCGTTTTATTTTTATCTAAATATGTTAAATGGTACTTACCAAATTTTTCCGAATTCGGAAGCAGTTTGGCCAAACCAAAAATCTTATAAAAAGCAACAGCAGGTGTTGGGAGACCACGTTTACTTTCAGGCAAAAAATTTCCTTTACCATCAACCATTTTAATTCCAAGACCACCTGCATCGGGATGTTGATCCATAAAAGACAAAACTTTTTCGAACGTATCTTCTTGCACAATGGTATCAGGATTAAGAAGTAAAATATATTTTCCGGTTGAAAGTTTTATGGCTTGATTATTGGCCACTGAAAAACCGGTGTTGCTATGATTCTCGATTAACTTTACTTGTGGAAATTTTTGTTTAACCAGTGCAATTGAACCGTCAACCGAATTATTATCAACTACAAATACTTCAGTTTTGATGTTTTTTGTTGCGCTAAAAACCGAATGCAAGCATTGCTCTAAAAAATACTTAACGTTGTAATTGACTATGATTATTGATAGTTCCAGCACTTACAAAAAACGCAAAAAGCACTGAATAATTATAATTGTTTGGATAATTTATTTTTTTAACTTTGCGAAGCATAAAAATGACCTTTTTCTTTCCCAAAAGCAATGTTTAAAGGTTTTTCTTAGTATTAAATGGTCCCGTAGCTCAGCTGGATAGAGCACAGGTTTTCTAAACCTGCGGTCCTTGGTTCGATTCCAAGCGGGATCACGAATACAAAATATAGCCCATTGACAACTCGATAGTTGCAATGGGCTCTTTTGTTTGGTTGACGGAATCGTAGACGGATTTAATATTTCTTGCATTTTTCGTGTGTTAGTTGGTGAATGAAATACAATGCAACGATCCGCCGAGTTTCGCCAAATCATCACAGTTAATTGAAATTACATTATATCCCAAATTTTGGAGAGTTCGTGCGTTAACGGCGTTATAGTCCATTGTCCTTTTATAGTTTGGAATTGTGTATTCCGGCAAAATAATCGTGTTATTCAAGAACAAAAAATTAATATAAATACCACGAGCGCTATTTAAACACTCTTTTGATTTATCGTTAATTGATTGACCTCCGCCAATTACTTTTTCATCAACCGGTCTATCATAAATAATGGTTTTATTTAAACCATAATTATCTATTTGACATTCGAGTTCTTTCGAATACAAAATGTCATGTTTCAAAAAATCAATCTTTGGATACTTTGAAATACAAATTCTATCCTTGCTCAGAAAGTTGAGATAACCATCAACGTGGCTTAACTTATCATGGATGTTTGATTTTAAAATTTTAGTTTCGATTCCTAAATAATCAAATAATATTTTTTTAATGAATGATGGATTTTTAGGGTTTTGCTTTATTACTTTATCAGTTACAAAACCAATCTCACCGTTAGTAACTAAATTACCTCCATCAATAATTAAAGGTAATTCGATTACTTCCGCACTAATACTT
>JABDBZ010000143.1 GCA_013288385.1 Bacteroidota bacterium | reverse complement strand
TTTTACATCAATCAATTCAACATTAAATGATTTGTTAATTAACTCTCCGGAAAAAGTAAGAATAACTTTGTCATTAGCCGGATTTGGATTTATGGTAAAATAATTTGCATTCACATTTTGATTAATACCGGTTGGTGTTGTAACAGTTGAAGCAGGTATACTCCCGACACCAATAGTTACAGTTGGACTAATTACAAAAGTAGTTGAAGTTGAATTGGCAAACAGATCTGTTTTGAGCATAAACACACCATTGAGTTGATCAAGGGCAAAAATATTCTTACTTGGGAAATAAGGATATAAACTCCATAAACCGTCATAATTATCTGCATAAGAATTTGTATTGCCACCACCCTGATAAAATGTATCAAAATAACCTGCCAAAAAAGGAGCAGAAGGATTCTTGATATTGAAAAGTTGCAAGCCATCGCAATAGCTACTCATAAAACATAAAGAATCATTTACTATAAAAGGATTGTGTGGTGTACCGGCAGTATATTGATTAATTGTGGCAAGAACTTGGATATTGCCAATGTTTTGCACATCAGCAACTTTTAAAGGAAGTCCGGCAGGCACTTCATCAGTAAACACCAATGTTTTTCTATTTGGAGTAAGAGCACTTGAATGATTATATCCTGAACTTGGATAGCTTGTGAGAGATCCTATTTGCGTAAATACATTAGCACTATAGGTGAAAACATATAATCCCTGGTTTCCACAAGAAGCATAAACAGTATCATTTAAAACAAAGGCATCGTGAACGTATGTAATAAAAGCAGCATCCTGACTTAATTTTCTTGATAAAACCGGATTTGTAGGTGTTGCTAAACTATATACATTCATGCTGGAAGTGCTGTTGTTACTATAGGTTACACCACAAGCATATAAATTACTTCCATCAATCCAAACAGTATGCGCTCTTTTAAAAAGTGCTACGCCATCGTAAACCTTATGAACGCTATCAGGTAAATATTGCATATCAAATATTTGAAAACTATTTGGTCCGCCATCATCACTTACCACATAACAATAATTTTGATAGGTTTTCATTTCCCGCCAAACAGTGGTTGCTATTTTGCCTGGTCTGAAACAACTTACAGTTGGTGTATATGGATTAGTTACATCAATCCAAAATGTTCCACTTGTTGAGCCGGCAATAGCATACTCTTTGTTTTTACTGGCTTGATACCATCCCCAACACGAAGAATATTTATCGTTATAGCTGTTTAAATTTGTTTCCGGACTAATAACACTGCATAAAGTGAAATTGGATGCACCATAGGTTTGAGCTTTTGTTTTGGCACAAAAAACGAATGCAAAAATGATCAGTAACTTTTTTATCATTTGTTAATGATGATTTTTTTTGTGAATGAATTGTTTGCAGTTTTTACTGTAATAA
Organism: Bacteroidota bacterium; assembly: GCA_013288385.1. Classification (GTDB taxonomy): domain Bacteria; phylum Bacteroidota; class Bacteroidia; order B-17B0; family Aurantibacillaceae; genus Aurantibacillus. The sequence goes on along the minus strand of JABDBZ010000143.1, from coordinate 1,180 downwards.
AATAAGTACCGTTTTGTAAACCCGAAACATCTAAAGTTCTATTTCCAAAATAATCAAATGATTTATTAATAAGAGTTTGACCTAATAAATTGTTCACTTTTAATTCCGCTTCGGTTTGCAAATTACTTTTTATAGTTAATTGATTTGCTACAGGATTAGGATAAATCTCCATAAAGAAATCAGAAGAATTTAATTCTTTAACACCCAGTGGTTGCGTATAAACTGAACTTGGATCTAAAATAAAAACACCATTTTGCATATCTAAAGCCATTATTAATCCACTAGGAAAATAAGGATAAGCACCCCAATTACCTCTATATGGGCTATCAGAATAATCACCTGTGTTAGCACCACTTTGCGGATATGTATCAAAGAAACCTGCGAACACAGGATGGCTTGGATCATTTATATCATAAATATTTAAACCATCCTGATAACAACTCACAATAGCCCATCTATTACCTATAACAAAAGGGTTGTGTGGTGTAGTATGAGGATTAGGATTTATTGTTGCAGTGGTTACAATATTACTCAGGTTTTGAATATCAATAATATGAATAGGAAGCCCATCAGGTACTTCGTCAGTAAATACAAGATTTTTTTTATTTTGAGTAATACAGCTAGAGTGATTATAAGCCGAGCCTGCATCATAATTAGTGAAGGATCCTAATTCAGAAAATGTTGTATCGCTGGGATTATATTTGAAAACATATAAACCTTGATTTCCGCAAGAAGCAAAAATTGTATCGTTATTAACAAACATATCATGTACAACACTGATGTAGGAAGCATCAGTAACCAAGTGCCTTAAAAACACAGGATTGGATGGAGTTGCGAGACTGTAAAGAGCCATAGAATTATATTCCCCACCCAATTTAGTTTCTGATCCAATATACAATTTATCCTTATCTACCCAAAGTGTGTGGCCACGTTCAAAGTAAGTAGAGTTACCACTATACACTACATGCACGCTATCAGGCAAATATTGCATATCTACAATTTGAAATTGATTTGGTGCTGCATCATCACTAATTATATAACAATAATTTTGATAAGTTTTCATCTCGCGCCAGGTACAGCCTTGTTTTCCGGGAACGAAATCTCTTACAGATGGCGCACCTGGTAAACTAATATCGATAAAATAAACTCCGGTGCTGGTTCCAACAATACCATATTCTTT
>JABDBZ010000142.1 GCA_013288385.1 Bacteroidota bacterium | reverse complement strand
TGCTGGTGAATCGGATTTTTCAGATTTCTTTGAACAATTTTTTGGGAACAGAACTCAGGGAAGAGGAAATAATTTTAATAGAGAAGCTAATTTTAAAGGTGGGGATTATGAGACGGAAATGGAAATTACTTTGGAAGAATCATACCAAGGAACGAATCGCATTATACAACTGGAAAATGAAAAACTTCGCGTTACCACAAAACCGGGAGCTTATGATGATCAGTTATTAAAAATAAAAGGTAAGGGAGCTAAAGGAAGTAGTGAAAAACATAGAGGTGATTTATTTGTAAAGATTAAAGTTAAACAACATCCTCAATTTATACGTAAAGGAAATGATTTGTATAATACATGCTCCATTGATTTATATACTGCAGTATTAGGTGGAGAAATAATTGTAAATACATTGTTCGAACAATTAAAAATAAAAATTACAGAAGGGACACAAAATGGAAAAACAATTCGTGTAAAAGGAAAAGGTATGCCGCTGTATGAGAATCCTCAAACGTTTGGAGATTTATACATTCAATTACAAGTTCAAATTCCAGATAAACTTACCGACAAACAAAAAGAATTATTTAAGCAATTAAAATCACTCATATAATTTTTATCACATGAAAACAAATCAAATTATATTTCATCCTGCAAACAGAAATCAGTTTTCACAAATTGAATTCGAAGATGCTTTTTATCATTCTCAATTGCAGTTTTCACTCCGGCATTTAATATTTACCGGAGATATTTCTACAGAAAACATAATGGAAGCTTTGCAAAAGGCTTTGCAAATTTGTTACCTGGCCGGTATCAATAGTAAACATCATTTTAAGCAAATTTATGTGTTTGATGCAAAGACCGGGACTCTAAATGTAGATTGGTATATGAGTAAAAAGGGATTTAATCTGATGGTTATGCAAATACCTTTATTAAACGAAAAGTTATCATCCTGGTTATGGAAACTCGCCGACTCATAAGCTATAGCGTAAAGTGTGAATGTTATAACTTATTACAAAATTTGTATAACAATTTTACTCTCTTAACTCCTCACCTTTGTTAAGGAAATTAATCTAATTTAAATTTTAAAAGCCATGAAAAAAATAATTTTAATTATAGCTATTGCCATAACAGGAAATTTTGCTCATGCACAAAAGGTAAGTACTTCAGCCGTGCCAACTCCTGTTCTTTCAAAATTTTCTTCTCTTTATCCAACGAGCAAAGCAGAAGGGTGGAAAAAAGAAAAAGACAATTATGAAACCAAATTTATGGATAACCAGGCAAAAAAATGTATTCAAATTGACCCAACAGGAAATGTGGTTAAGGTAACAACTACAATTGCTGTTTCAGAATTACCTGCGGCTGTAATTGCCTATGTAAAAAAGAATTATCCAAATGATAAAATAACTAAAGCTTGTAAAAGTGTAGAACCTGACGAAAGAATTGGTTATGAAGTTAGAGTTAAAGAATCACACATGTGTTTTGATTCTGATGGGGCTTTTTTAAGATCTGAAAAACAAACTGACATGGATTAATTTTTAATTGTCAGTTAATAATAAAATTTATCAATAAATAAAATTATGAAATATATTATCAAAATTTGTTCTGTAACGTTCATTTTATTAAATCTAAATATAACGTGTGGTGCAGCAACTATAGATTCCCTTGGTTTACCAGGAGATAATTTAAATTTATACGGAGTTCTTTCTATTTTTAAAGAATCTAATACGATAGAAGAGTTTGAGAAAAAATTAAACTCTCCCAATACCAAAGTAAATAATTTGGATTTAAATCATGATGGACAAATTGATTATATAAGAGTAATTGATTATGGTAAAAATGGTTTGCATTCTATCGTATTACAAGATCCAATAAGTGATAAAGAGTCGCAAGATCTTGCTGTTATTGAAGTTGAACAACAAGGAACAGGAGTTGTACATGTTCAGGTTGTGGGTGATGAAGATTTGTATGGAAAAAATTATATCATAGAACCACAAGACGATAAACAAACACAACAAGCAGCACCTCAAAACGACAATAGTAATTATGACCAAAGCCCTCAGGTAAGTGTAAATGTTTGGGGATGGCCAGGCATTCAATTTATGTATGGCCCATCTTATGTATATTGGAATTCACCTTGGTATTGGGGTTATTATCCTGGTTGGTGGTCACCATGGCGACCAATTGGTTATTATTCTTATTGGAATGGTATGTATGGTTATAGGGGATACCATCGCAGAGTATATGTAAATCATATTGTTGCTGCACACAGTATTTATTACGGACACAGACAAGCTTCTACAATCGTTCATGAGAATATTTCTAATCATGTTTATTACGGACCAAGATCTGAAGGAAAAGTTGGTAAGAGTGAGAATATAAATGGTCAAAGAGTTGCTGGAAATCAAAATAAAACACCAAACGGAAATAAGCAACCTGCTTCTGATAATTATAACAAACAAATGAAACAACAAAATTCTCAAAGACAACAAGCGGCTTCTTCAAAACCACAGCAACAAAATATTCCTAAACAACAATCTCAAGCCGGATCAAAACAAATGCAGAGTGAACCAAAACAAGCGCAATCTGCTCCAAGACAACAATCTGCTCCGAGACAGCAATCAGCACCACGTATGG
>JABDBZ010000141.1 GCA_013288385.1 Bacteroidota bacterium | reverse complement strand
CATCGTCTTTGTAATAGTATAGTGGTTTTATTCCGAGTCTGTCGCGACCTAAAAGTAATTCGTTTTTTATTTCATCATAGTATGAAAAGGCAAAAAAACCATTAATTTTATTTAAAACAGCAGGATTATTTTCGTTTAAAAGAGAATGTAAAACTTCTACATCACCAGTGCTATTAATATCGCTTAAGTTTCGCTTAAGTTCTTTATAATTAAAGATTTCTCCATTGTAACTTAAATATTTATTGTTTTTTATAAATGGTTGATTGCTTGCTGTTGAAATATCCAATATGCTTAATCGTGTATGAAATAAAACACAGTTTTTTGCTACAATATAATTTTGGTGGTCTGGTCCGCGATGCTTTAATTTTTCCAATACGGTATGGAATCCGTTAAACTTTTTAGCAACTTCTTTATTGAAATAAAATATACCGGCAATTCCGCACATATTGTGTAAAAATAACTCTTTGAGTTAAATAAAAAATAATTATTTTAGGTGTTTATTAATTGAAATTTAGAACTAACATATTCGCTATATTTTTATCGCTTTTTTGTTTTTGTGGATTTGCACAAAACTTGGTATTCAGGCATATTACAAGTGATAATGGTCTTTCTACAGTTTTTGTAAACTGTATTTATCAGGATAGTAAGGGTTTCATGTGGTTTGGAACTCAAGACGGTTTGAATAGATATGATGGGTATCACACAAAAATCTATAAAAACGAACCCAATAATAAAAATTCACTTTCTTATTCAGAAGTAAATTGTTTACAGGAAATTGATAAAAATAATTTATTGGTTGGAACACCAAGTGGCTTAAACTTTATTAACCTTACAAATGATAGTATTTACCGATTATTTTTTAATCCAAAAGATAATTATGCAAAAGAAAACCAAGTCAACACAATTAAATTAATTAAGGAAAACGAATTAGCTCTTGGAACAAGCAACGGTATTATTTTATGCAATGCATTAACTAAAAAATTTACTTCCTATAAATTTAATATTGAAGAAGAAGTTGTTGTAAGTGATATTTTGGTAAATGGCGATGAATTACTTATAGCTACTTCCAAAAAAGGGTTATGGAATTTTAATTTGAAAACATTGAAATTCAACCGTATTATTTTTTCTGAAGAGAAAGAGAATAAGACATCAGATGGAGTTTTGGGTTTAGAATCATTGAATAAATTAGATATGTATGCTGGCAAACTATATGTAGCTACAAATGGATATGGAATTTTTAAAATTGATCCTTCCTCTTTTGAAATTGAAAAACAAAAGAAGTTCAAGATGAATAAAAATGACATGAATTACATCAGGAGTTTTGTCATTAAAGATAATAATGTTTATTGCGCCACTGGTAGCGGTTTTGTTATATATAATACTTTGTCTGAAGATACTTCAGCCTATTTAAAAATTGCAGGGGATTTAAATTCATTAAATGATAATAATATTACATCGGTATTAATAGATAAAAGCGAAAATATATGGATAGGTACTCACATTGGTGGAGTTAATGTTTCATTTAAAAGTTCGCAGAAGTTTATTAATTCTGCTAAATATAAACTGAACAATTTCAAGAATTTATTTGTCACATTTCAAGATCAACAAGGTAATATTTGGGTTTGTGGTGACGATCAAATCAATATGTTGCCAAAAAATGGAAATGAATTTAAAAGATATAATAATATTATTGAAAAATTTGACGCTTTATCTATTTTTCAAGAGAGCAATTCTGTTTATTGGTTTGGTACTTATGGAGATGGTTTAAAACGATTTGATCTTTCAACAAATAAAGTAACAGAATTCCTTTCAAATCAAAATGGAGGCACTGTATTATCAATAACTAGAGTAGATGATTATCTACTGATAGCTGCATTTGGTGATGGGTTATTTAAATTGGATTTGAAAACAAATATCATAACACAATATGCAAAAGCGGAAGGTTTGGACAATCTGAATCTCACGGGTCTATTTATAGATAAGAAGAATACTATTTGGGTCTTAACTGATGGTGGAGGAGCATATAATATTGAAGATTTCTCAAAAACGAATGGTAAATTTAAATTGATAAAACATTATTTGAACAATATTGACCAAACATCTATTCCCTCTGATGTTGTTTATTCTATGAATCAAGATAATAATGGTAATTTATGGTTTGGCACAAATAGTGGTTTATCAAGATTTGATGGTAAGAGTTTTCACAATTTTTACGAAGGGGATGGATTAGCAAATTCCTTCGTTTATTCAATCTTAAAAGACAGTACCGGTAAATTTTGGATGAGTAGTAATAAAGGGATTACTTCTTTCAACCCAACTGAATCCAACAAACCTTTCTTTAAAAATTATAATTTGAAAGATGGTTTAACCAATACAGAACATAATATTGGTGCAGCAAGCATTTCAAAATTAGGAAATATATTATTTGGCGGACCAAATGGATATAATATTTTCCGACCAAGTCAGATCAAAGATAATTTACACGTGCCTCCTGTTTTTGTAATTTCTTACAAACGATCAGGTAAAGACATTACGGTTGATTCAAATCTTGTTTATAAAAAACATTTAAAACTAAGTTGGCGAGAGAATTATTTTCAATTAGAAGTCGTAGCATTGGATTTTATTGACCCGGATAAAAACCTTTTTAAATATAAATTAGAAGG
>JABDBZ010000140.1 GCA_013288385.1 Bacteroidota bacterium | reverse complement strand
AGTTTTTTTATGAATGGTTAGAAGAACATTATATTAGCTTAATTAAAAAAGTAATAAAAAAAGAATTAGGGCCGGAAGGTAAATTAGAATACAATATTATTATGGATAATGCTTCTGGTAAAACAGAAACACCTATCACTTTTAAATTACCAAATATTAGTACTAACTTAAAAAACCCTTCGGTTTCTATGCCGATTGATATAAGTAATAGTACTATCAAAAATCCATTCATTATTCCAGGACTTAAAAAAGTAATTGTAGAATCTCAATTAAATCCTAATTATAGCTTTGATAATTTTATTGAAGGTGATTGTAATCGTTTAGCACGTAGTGCTGGTTTTGCAGTTGCTCAAAAACCGGGCGGTAATGCTTTTAATCCTTTATTATTATATGGAGGAGTTGGTTTAGGTAAAACTCACTTAGCACAAGCTATTGGAATTGAAGTAAAAAAGAATTTCCCAAATAAAACTGTTCTTTACGTTCAATCAGAAAAATTTATTACTCAGTTTATTGAGTCTATTAAAAATAACAATCAAAATGACTTTGTACATTTCTATCAAATGATAGATGTATTGATTATTGATGACGTACAATATTTTGCAGGGAAAGATAAAACACAAGATGTATTCTTCCATATCTTTAATCACTTGCACCAATTAGGTAAACAAATTATTTTAACTGCTGATAGAGCTCCTGTAGATATTCAAGGAATAGAACAACGTTTATTATCTCGTTTCAAATGGGGTTTAAGTGCCGATCTTCAAGCTCCAGGATTAGAGACCAGAATCGCTGTATTAGAGAAAAAGGTTTATAACGAAGGTATTCAATTACCAAAAGAGGTTATAGAATATTTAGCATATAGTATTACGTCAAATGTTCGTGAATTAGAAGGTGCTTTAATTTCATTATTAGCACAATCAAGTTTAAATAAGAAAACAATTACTTTAGAACTAGCGAAAGCAATGATCGATAAATTCGTGAAGAGCACCGCTCGCGAAGTTTCAATCGATTATATCCAAAAAGTAGTTTGTGATTATTTTGATTTAGCAATTGACACCATGAAATCGAAAACACGTAAACGTGAAGTGGTTCAAGCTCGCCAAATTGCAATGTATTTTGCAAAAAATATGACCAAATCATCTTTAGCAACTATTGGTATGCATTGTGGTGGTAAAGATCATGCAACTGTTTTGCATGCTTGCCGTACAGTAAATAATTTAATGGATACTGATAAACGTTTCAAAGCATACGTTGAAGAACTAGAAAAGAAAATAAGCATTACCAGCTAAAATAAAATACTTAAATAAAAACCCCGATAATGAATCGGGGTTTTTTTATGGATTAATTTTTTGTTGTCATCTGTTCTAAGCGTGAGCGATTGTAGTGGAAATCCTTTTTGCCTGCCTCTTCGGGCAAAAAGATTGGAACGGAAAGCGCGGCACCGCAGATAAGTTTCTTTGAAAGAATAATCTCAAAGCGGGGCACGCCCACTTCTCGATACCTGCCTACCGGACAGGCAGGCAAAAAAATGAAAGAGGCGTATTTTTTCACTGTGCCACCGCTAAAGCTAAGGCGACACAAGGTCGAAGTGACTTAGTTCTCGATAATTGAAGGAACAGATTGCGATTAGTTAGCTCTAAATTTAAACTGCTTGTTTTGCTTTCCTAGCTCGCCACATAATATAAATGCCAAACAAAACAAATGGGATGCTTAAAATTTGCCCCATATTTAAAGTTAAGCTATTCTCAAAAGCTGCTTGATTCTCTTTTAAAAATTCATCAAAAAAACGTTCGGTAAATAAAGTAACGCATAGCAAGCCTAACATAAAACCTGAACCAAAATTATCACGTTTGTTTTTCCATAACCAATACATCAACAAAAATAAAAAGAAACAAAAAATGGCTTCATACAACTGAGCAGGGTGACGAGGTATACTGTCTATTTGTACAAAAATAAAAGCAAAAGGTAAATTACTTTCTTTACCAATAATTTCGCTATTCATTAAATTTCCCATACGAATCAACATAGCCGCTAAAGGTACAACAACACTAAGTTTATCAAACAGCCAAAGTAAATTCTCTTTTTCTTTCCTACAATAAAGTATAGCTCCAACAATAATTCCAATTGCACCACCGTGACTAGCTAATCCTCCTTCGTATATCTTCAACATATTTAATGGATGCGATAAATAGCCTTCTTCAATTAATGTTCCTTGTGCATCAAAAACATCCCATAATGGTCCGTAAAATAAGCAATGCCCGAAACGTGCACCAAGAATAACTCCTAAAATAATGTAAAGTGTAAGTGTATCTAATTGTTTATTGGTTCTGCCTTCAGCTTTAAAGATTCTATTCATAAAAAAATGACTAGCCAAAAGAGCAGAGGCCCAAAGTAACCCATACCAACGAACAGGCCAATCAATTCCGGGAATAGTAAAAATTTCAGGACTAGGATTCCAATGAATATAATTTAAGATCATAAGACAAAGTTATAATAATCTTTTTAAGTCTATTCAATTGTAAACTGGAATTCTAAATTGTCAATCTTTTCAAAATGATTACTTTTACGCATGCTAAATGCAGCCATATTTGCCAGTGGAGAAGGAACTAACGCAGAGAACCTTATTAGCTACTTCAAGAACGACCCTCGTATTAAAATCAAATTGGTAATCACAAATCGCGATGATGCGGGTGTTGTAAAACGAGCTGAAGATCATAAAAAAACGGTGCAAATAATTAG
>JABDBZ010000139.1 GCA_013288385.1 Bacteroidota bacterium | reverse complement strand
TATTGTTAGAATTGGCATGTTAAATAAAGAGGCTGTGGTTTTACCTAACGGTAGTTTTTTGATACAATTAAATAATTTACTTTCAAAAATTAATGGTGTAGGGGCACAAAAAAAAGAGCTCTTATTTCAATTACGCAGGTTAAAATTTGTAGAGAAAGCAGAAGGTGGTAAAGAATTTGGGTATTGTTTTTTTAGAGCAAATTTATTTACTGGCATTCAAAGTGAATATAAATTAATTTCATCTATTGATACATTTTTAGTTGTTGAGGCAAAAGATGTTACAAAGCCTTTACTTGAAGAAGCCAATAAAACTATTGGAATTTTCTTAAGGAGAGCATTAACAAAAAACTTTTCTTATGGCTCTGTTTTATCTCTAAACGAAATCGTGAAAATTGACAGTATTGAAAAACTAAATATCAGAGTTTATAATGTTTCAGAATATGTTGACGGAGTATATACAAATTTTGAAGCTTTTAAAAATCAAACGCCAAATTATGCTTTGTTTTCGATAACATTTGAAGATGGCGAAATTACTGAATTGAAAGCAAAAAGCAGAAAAGGTAAAGTAAAACGAATGAAATCGGATAATGTTTATGCGATTGTAAATAAGGGGAAACCATATATTTCAGCCGAGTTTGGTTACTATCCATTAGTGAAAAACAACAACGATTTCTACTTTATTGGAGACGATAAAATAAATTATTTAAAAGATCAAGTGGTAAAAAGCAATTCTTTTTTTAATCCTACCGAGTATGTTTATAGTCCTTTCCCATTAACATCAACTTATGAAATTAAGATTGATCATGTGAATGGTAAATTCATGAGAGTAAAAGAGATTAAAGGAACCAATTAATAATAAGCTTTTTTCGTGGTAAAATTTTCGGTCTCATAGATTTTTAGAGACTTTTTTAATACTCAAAAATAATTTTAAAATTACCTACCATTTGATTGTGAGTTTCACATATGAGAATATGTGGAATAAATTCAGCATTTATTTAATTTTGTAGAGGCTAATTCGCTATTAAAAGGCTTTAAACCAGGTATTTTGATTGCTTTATTATTCATGTACAGTATTTAATAACATAAAAACTGAAATCATGAAAACATTAAAAACATCTGGACTAAAACCTAAGGAAAATCGTCCGAAAAATAATTCAAGTGACAGTTATGATAATAAGTTTGACGAGTACGGTAATTATATAAATACCGACTTTGATGAACCATCAGAAAATAATGATGAGTATGATTATTATCCATATGATGATAATTATGATATCAGAAATTAAAAACGATTATTAAATAAAGAATCATTAGTTTTACTATATGTGTTTTTCTGCAACGGCAAGTTTTACATCTGCCGCAGTTCTTGGAGTGGTTGGTTTTGTTTCTTTAAAGAACACGAGTAAACCAAATCAGTTTATGTTTGCTGCAATTCCAATGTTGTTTGCGGTTCAACAAGTAAGCGAAGGTTTTTTGTGGTTATCATTAATGCATTCAGCTGATTATTATTGGCACAGTGTAGCAATGTATACTTTTCTGTTTTTTGCACAAATGTTTTGGTGTACTTGGATTCCGTTATCTTTTCTTTTAATTGAGAAAGATCAAATTCGCAAAGCCTTATTAAAGTTAATATCCTTTTTAGGAATTATTGCTTCCTGTCTGTTAGGATATCGTCTGGTTAATCATCCTGTACCTATTGAAATTATTGGCCATCATATACATTATGACATTAATTCACCCAAGCCTTTTATAATCTTAAGTAGTATTTTATATGTTCTTTCAACTGTTGCCCCTTGTTTTTTATCAAGCGTCAAAAAAACAAAATTATTAGGATTATTATTAGTAGTCGCACTTATTATTTCAAAAATATTTTATGAAGCTTTTTTTATTTCAGTGTGGTGTTTTTTTTCTGCAGTTATAAGTATTGCAATTTTATTTGTAATTAAGGATCTTAAAAATAATTCTGAAGATGAATTAGGTTATAATGCAACAAAATCGGTTCATTAAATTTAATGAGAGTTGGTTTAATTCCGTTGAGTTCTTAAACTTTTATTATCGGACTTGAATTAAACATCAAAGTTGTTTTTTGCTAAAATCTTCTAATACTACTAAACATTTCCAAAAAAATGGAAGATATATTTTTTAATGGGTTTGGCGGAGACTGAGGGACTGCAAAGCACTCAATCACCCATAAGCCTTATATTAACTAAAACAGCTTGTACCCGACAAAGAATGGGCTGCCATAGTTTTCTTTTTCTTCCAATTTAACTAGTTACCCACTCCCGTAAGAAAGTAGATTAATTTGTAACAAACTTATTGTTTTTAGAAATACACTGATACTCTTTATCCATGAAGTGATTACAAGTTTTGTAATTTTTAGACTAATGGTATTATTATTTGGAAAGAAGTGCCTTTATGTTTTGAGCTGGAAATATCTATAGTTCCATTGTGTGATTTAATTCTGGATTTAATATTTAATAATCCATTTCCCCTTTTTTGTATCGACTCTTCAATATTAAACCCGTTCCCGTTATCATGTAAAAAAACTTTAAGACATTTGTCGATCGAAGAAATTTTTATTGAAATCAAATTACATGCACTATGCCTTATGGAGTTATTGATAAACTCCTGTATCACCCGGAAAATAGTAAATTCAATGTTTTTGGTAACATAAATCGAATTGTGATTAACTTCATACGAAAAACTAAACATATCCTTAACTGATGTTTTGTTTATCAACTCCAATA
>JABDBZ010000138.1:437-2769 GCA_013288385.1 Bacteroidota bacterium | reverse complement strand
TCTAAAATCATTTCTGTGGTCAATTACTAGTTCACTCGTTAGATACCAAAACCGTGTATAGAGAAGTAAACCGCGATCCATCAGACGAATTTCGGCAAATAGTTGCTCTGAAACTTCCATCCAGTTTGATTTGTTAACGCTGTATTCTCTTTTCATACTTTAGTTTAAAAGTAGTAGTCAGCAAGCTTCGGAAGTATTTCGGCTTTACTGCGTATAAATTCTTTTTCATTTTCTAACCAATTCATATCAGTTATTCTATCAAAGGAAATATTTTTATACCCCCATTCTTTAAAATCTTCTCTCTCAGGATAACGAACAACTTTATGAAATGAATTTATATCAGGGAACATAGGCACTTGAATACCTTCTTTTTCATAGATTGTTTTATCCATAAAACTAAAAGTGGCCGACATAAAATAAGTCTTCAAACTAGTAAAGTTTATACATATAGACCAAATTACTTTAATACTATTTCCTTCGTGTTTATAAAACCAATCACCATGCCGGATATAACCTTTTTCTTTAAAAGAATCTTCAATAGTATCACAAATTAATTTCTCAGCCTTTATGTATATATTATTTTTTCTCACTTCAATTAACCGAGGGTCAAGATCAGGAAGCATTTGTTCTTTAATTTCCTCTTTTTTTCTTCGCTCAAGGTATTCTAAAGTATTCTTATCTGTCGGAGGTGCATTGAGTATTTCATTAAGATCTGATTCTCCATCCATTAAGTAAACCTCATTGAAACCATTATAGCCGAAGATAAATGATCCAAATTTTTTGCAAATAATTTGAGCAAGTTCCAGTGCCGGTTTAAAATCTGTCTGATGAAAAGACAATATTTCTTTATTATAATAAGCTCTAATATCCACTTTAACATATTCAGGATCATAACAATCTTCAATAATAATAAGTGTGCTTTTAGTTTCACTTGAAATTTCTTCGCTTATAATTAAATAATCACTTTCATTGAATAGGTCTTTCAGCTCTTCTAATTCAGGCATACGGTTATCAGGATGAGCCGACTTAATTTTACGATAATCGGTAAATTCAGTATCCTTCATATTTTCTCTATCAGGAGCATAAGGCAGTAGGTTATAATTTATCATAGAGTTTAATAAACATTATATTTTGTACACATTGCATCATGCCCTAATTTTCCATTTCGTGCTAATGCATAATCCTCTTTTGTTATTTCAACGGTTTCAAGTTGTCCTTGAAGAGCACCGGAAATGTATGTAAGAATAAATTTCCCATCAGTTGCTTTAACACTCCATCCGGTACCAAAATATTCAGTATCGGTATTTTGAGGTTTATCGTCAGGATATTTTCCTGGTTCTGTAGTATAGAGTTTCATATTGTTCGATTTTGAAATTTTCTAAATTAAAAATCTATAGTCTACTCGCGCCATAACATTCACCAAATTCTCCGGTTTGAAGATTTAATTCTCTTATTTCGAACCAATCATAACCAAAACCAATCCACATAGCCACAATTTCTTTTTCATTCACTTTTTTTATTTCAGGTTGTATAAATTCAATACTTTTAAATGCCACCTCTTTACCAACTTTTTTTTCGTATTCTTTAAATTTACCTGAAACAAGAACAGGTGGCCTTAAATAAAAACGAACGGTACCATCAGGATTAAAAATAACAGCAGAAATAGAAGGGTCAATTCCTTTTAATGAACTGGATACAATAATGATTTCTTCATGAGAAGGACTTAAACATGGAATCAAAATACTTTTTTCCATATTGATTACTGACTTGGTTATTTTATTTCCATTGAATTCCCAAAATACTTCACAGCCTAATTCGCCAACTTCAGAATTAACGATTGATTCATTGCCGAAACGATCTTTCACTAATAAATGATCTACTTTCATTATTTATTTTTTAACGGTGTTTCACTAACTCTTTTCATATAATTCGTATAGGGATTCTTATCTAAATTAAAAATCTACAATCTACTCACGCCATAACATTCACCAAATTCTCCGGTTTTAGTATTTAGGTTTCTTGACTCAAACCAATCATCATCGAACCCTATCCACATTGTTAAAACAATTCCTTTATTATGAATATTTTCTAATGCTGGCTGAATGAAACGAACACTATCAATTGCCTCTTCAGCCCCAACTCTCTTTTCGTATTCCTTATATTTATGTGATATTAAAACCGGTGGTTTTAAATAAAAACGAACAGTTCCATCCGGATTAAAAATTACTGCTTTGACAAAAGGATCAATTCCTTCCAAAGAGCCAAAAACAATTATTAGTTCTTCATGAGTAGGGCTTAAACATATTGCCAAACCATGTTTCTTATTAGCAAC
>JABDBZ010000138.1:0-427 GCA_013288385.1 Bacteroidota bacterium | reverse complement strand
CCAACCTACTTCTTCCCCTGCATTTGGGACTTCGGTATTTGCTAAAGTTTCTTTTCCCCATCTGTCTTTTACTATTAGCTTATTTATAATCATAACTATTTTATTAATGGAGTTTCATTGATCCTTTTCATATAAGAACTTGCCGGATTATCCTCACTAAATTTTTTCCCCACGAACTCATATTGATGGCCTCCCCCTGAATAGGTTTTGCCTTTATTAATGCCTGTTTCCTCTACTTGTGGACCTACTTGACCATCGCGAACATTTAGTGGACTGATTAATTCATATTCTACAAGCATTAATTCGCCCCTGCTTTCATTTTTCCACGCTTCTAAAACAGATAACTTCTCCCTTAATTCTTCAACTGTAGAAACGCCTTCTTTCGAAGCCCATGTTCCTGGTTGTAATTGTCCTTTATTTTCAACAA
>JABDBZ010000137.1:1020-2772 GCA_013288385.1 Bacteroidota bacterium | reverse complement strand
TTTATTTTTCAAGGTGCTTGGATTTTTTGTGCTAATGTTTTTGCTTTATCTTCAGTTGTTTTATTTTCAAATTTATCTGTAATCTATTCTGCAGTTGCATCTTCCTTTTTTATTGCTACTATATATCCACTCACTCAAATATACCAGCATCAAGCAGATCACAACGATGGGGTAAAAACGTTAAGCATGATACTTGGCATAAAAGGTACTTTTGTTTTTTCAGCCCTTATGTTTTCTTTGGCTAATTTATTTATTTGCTTGGCATTTCAACATAACAATACGCTAAACAACTTTTGGTTTTTTAATATCATTATGTTACCATCAACTCTTTATTTTTTAATCTGGGCCTTTCGTTCTTTCGGTAATTTAATTCACGTTAACTTTAAAAATACAATGGTTATGTTGATACTATCTTCTCTGTTAAATAATCTTTATTTCTTAATTTTACTTGTTAAGTAATTGTTATGGCTCATATTCTTGATATATCTAAAGCTGTTCCTGAATTTTCAATAGAAAAAGAAGAGATGGTGAAGTTTTATGCCAATGCTTCAGATTCACCAGATGATTCCTTACTTAAAAAATTAAATTTCTTAAGCAAAAAAACTAAAATTAATACACGTTACAGTTGTATTCCTGATTTTAAAGGTCGTCGATTCGAATTGTTTACTAACGGAAATTATAAGCAACCGATAGAAAAACGAATGGAATTGTATAAAGAGAAAATTATGCCTCTTTCAATTGCTGCTATTGATAAAGTTTTAAAACAAACCGAAGTTGAATCATCCGATATTACACATTTAATAACTGTTAGCTGTACTGGTTTATTTGCTCCCGGTTTGGAATTTTTAATTGCCGAACATTATGGAATTGAACATGTAGAAAAAATTGGCTTAAATTTTTTGGGATGCTATGCAGCTTTGAAAGCACTTAAACATGCGCATTACATCACACAAACTGATCCTACTGCCTGTGTTTTAATTTTAAGTGCTGAGTTATGCTCCTTGCATTTTTTTCCTTCAGACGTAAATGAAGATATAGTTTCTAATTTATTATTTTCAGATGGCGCAGCCGCTGTAATTGTTTGTGGAGATAAAAGTTTACATACCGAAAATAAAATCGTATTAAATATTGATGATATTGGTACTGCTTTTATTCCTAATACTTCTAACCTCATGAGCTGGAATATTACTTCATCTGCTTTTAGAATGCATCTGAGTCAACAAGTTGTTGAAGCAATTGGAAGCAATATAAAGCCACTCATAAATGATTTTTTAAAAGAAACAAGGCCTGAAACTGATTATTGGGCAATTCATCCAGGCGGAGTAAAAATTGTTGAAGCAGTGCAGGAAAATCTTGAATTAGCTGAACAGCATGTAGAAGATTCTAAAAAAATATTAGAGCAATACGGAAACATGTCGTCGCCAACAATTCTTTTTATTTTAGAAAGTATATTCCAAAAAATAAAAAATGCGAAGGATCATGAAACAAAAAAAATATTTTCATGCGCTTTTGGTCCGGGATTAAATATTGAAATGATTCGTTTTTCATCATTAGATAATACTTTAAAAAATACAAATCATTCTATTGAAGGCAGTGCAATCAGGTCATAGATCATATGAAAAAGAATATTTAGATCAAGATGATATTCCGACTTCTGACTTATACCAAAATTTAATCGAATTAGATGTCATTAATAATTATTTGGGCGGTTACAACGCTTCCCGAAAAAGCGGAAAAACGTACATAAAAAGC
>JABDBZ010000137.1:0-1010 GCA_013288385.1 Bacteroidota bacterium | reverse complement strand
CAATAGAATGATTTGTATTTTTTAAAGTATTATCTAATGATGAAAAACGAATCATTTCAATATTTAATCCCGGACCAAAAGCGCATGAAAAGGATTAACATCAATTTTAAAATCAGAAAAAAACGTTCATGCTTTATTAGACATCGGCTTTGGTGGCGGAGATTCAATTAAACAGCTTTCAAAACTCGCTGATCAAAAAAAATTCAAATTATTTTTTTATGGTGTCGATTTAAAAAATGATTGTATTACCTATGCCGAAAAAAATCTTGCTTCGTTAAAGAACAAAGAATTAATTTGTAATGACTACCGAAATATTTCTGAAGATCTTTTAAAAAAAGTAGATGTAATACATTGTAGTTTATTTCTACATCATTTAACCAATGATGAAATAATTAATTTATTTAAATTCTGTAAAACCAATAATTGTATAATTCTTGCAAATGATCTGCATTGTCATTGGCTTGCTTACTATAGTATCAAATGGCTTACAGCAATCTTCTCTAAATCTTATTTGGTAAAAAACGACGCCCCACTTTCTGTTAAGAGAGGTTTTAAAAAAAATGAGTTAATTGCTTTATTAGAAAAAGCAGGCTTCAAAAATTATACTGTACAATGGAGTTGGGCATTTAGATTTATTATAATTGCTAAAGCATGAAATACGATTTAGCGATAATTGGCGGTGGACTTTCGGGATTAGCTTTATCAATTGATATGGCAAAACGCGGTTACAAAATTATTGTGATTGAAAAAGGCAATTATCCCAGACATAAAGTATGTGGTGAATATATTTCGATGGAATCACATTCATATTTATTAAAAATTTGTCCGGCCTTATCACAATTAAATTTACCGGTAATTAGCAATTTTAAATTGACCTCTGGCAAAAAAAAAGAATTTACAACCCCACTTGATCTTGGTGGTTTCGGTATTAGTCGTTATGTTTTAGAGGAATTACTTTTTGAAGAAGCAGAAAAACTGGGGGTGAAATTTCTACAGAATACAAAAGCTTT
>JABDBZ010000136.1 GCA_013288385.1 Bacteroidota bacterium | reverse complement strand
TGTTTTTAACAGATGAATATTTATAATTAATAGATGAAAATCTAAATCAATTTGGAAGCGATTCGTATTTTTTGTACTTTCGTGACAAATCTGCTCCAAGCAAATTTAACTAACCAAAAAAATAAATATGAAGAAAACAGTTCTTATTGTTACAACGTTGTTATCAACAATGTTAACATATTCCCAGGAACCAAACCCTGGTGATGCAGTTGTAAAAAACAAAAAAGGAAATCCTATCTTGCCTAAAAAAGGTGATATAGCATTGGGCTTTAATGCAATCCCAGCTATGGATTTATTATTTAACTCCCTAAGATACGTAAGTATTATGGGTAACAGTGCCCCTGCAGCTCTTAACGTTGCGGCAAACTCCAATCAATTCGTACAAGCGTCGAATAATCAAATTGTTGGAAAGTACTTTTTAGATGATAAAACAGCTATTAGAGTTAGAATTGGAATGAATACTTTATCAGGTACTTTTATTAATCAGGTACAGGATGCGCAAGCAATGTACAAAGCTACATTGGGAACAGCACAAGATATACAAGCTGCGTCTTTGATTCGTGTTCAAGATAAATTAACTTACTCAAAAAGTAATATTATGTTTAGTGTTGGATATGAAAAAAGAAGAGGCTACAGACGTTTGCAAGGTTTCTATGGTGCTGAATTTGCAGTTGGTGGTACCTCTGCCAGACAATCAGTAACTTATGGTAATGCTTTTTCAGATGTTTATAATGTTGATTATACAAGTAACTTTAATTCTTCCACAGTTTCAACTCAAAGCCCAACAAGTGGTAGAACAGTTAGAAATCTTACTACTCACGAAAGAGGCGGTATTAGATTAGGTGTAAGAGGTTTTATTGGTATTGAGTATTTTGTATTTGCTAAAATATCGGTTGCTGCTGAATATGGATGGGCTTATTCAATCTTAACTCAAAGAGGTGCAAAATCAACTCAAGAAGTTTTTGTTAATGGTCAAAACGGACCAAGTGTTTCTAAAGAAACTGTGAATCAAGATAATTCACAAGTAACTAAAGGTTTCTCTGTAGATAATAACTCTGGTAATGTTTTCTCAATGAATAATACTTTAGGCGGTAATACTGCTTTAAGTGGTGGTGCCGGAGCAATTACGTTAATTTTCCATTTTTAATAACATCCAAATCAATAAATTAAATAACAATTAAATATAAATAGTCATGAAAAAATCATTATTAGTACTTTCCCTTACAGCATTATTATTTTCTTGTAAGAAGACCACAACTACTACCTTCACGGCAACTGATGTAACCGGTACTACTGTAATTAAAGGTACTGTTACTAAAAACGTTATCACTCCGAATGGTGCTGGTGGATGGGTTAATACCTCAAAAATTCCTGCTCAAGGTGTTGTTGTACAAATAAAAGTTAATAAAAATCAATTATATCCTGCTTCAATTGCTCAAGGTGCTGATGTATACTCAGCTACATCTGATGCACTAGGTAATTGGTCAATGTCAGTTAAATCAAACGCAAATGGCGTTACTGGTTATATGACAATCTCTGGATTTAATGGTACACAAGATACTATCATAAATGGTGTTACAAAAACCGGTTTATATGCTAACTACTTTGGTACATCTAGTAACCCAACATTAATCATGGGTACTACCTACGATTGGGGTGTATATAACTTTACTGCAAGTAATTTAACATCTAATCCTAATGCAAATTCAATGGTTCTTGGAACTGCAATTGTTTCTGGATCGGTTAGTATGAATCAAATTTTATCTACTAAAACTGGAACTTTACCAATTGTTTATTCAACAACAAATATCGCGGTTCCTTCTGGTGTTACTGTTTATATGAGTTTAAATCAAGATCCAACTACATTAGCGCCAAAATTATATACTTCAACAACTGATGCTAACGGTCGCTATTCATTCTCTTTCCCTACTGTAGCTGCTGGTACTCCAGGTTTTGCACAAAATGGAACTATTTGGGTTGCAGATTATGCTACTACACGTGATACAATTTTAGTTGTTAATGGCTCTAATGCTGGTCAAGTTACCGGGCCTACTGGAGTATTTAATAATACTTCTACTAACCAAAACGCTTTATATAACAATGAAATTAGAAATGCAACCAATTTAGCTTACTTGGTTTGGACTGCAAACTAATAATTTTAAAGTGATTAAAATAAGAGACCTCCAGAAATGGGGGTCTTTTTTTTATGTTTTATCCAAGTAAATTTTTATCAGATCAATTGTTGCATAACAAAAATTGGTTCTCATATAAACTAAAAAAACCCTGTTTCAATTCTGAAACAGGGTTTTAAATATGAGTAATAATTATGCTTTATTTGCTTCTTGAGCAGCTTTAATTTTAGCTTTGATATTATCTGTAGTTAGTGAACCCGGACGTTCGATTGGTGAGTTTGTTGCTCTGTCCCAAATTAAACTAGCCAAAACACCTAAAGCACGACTCACACCAAATAACACAGTGTAAAAATCATATTCATGCATTCCATAATGAACTAATAATGCACCGGAATGCGCATCTACATTAGGCCATGGGTTTTTAATTTTTCCTGTACTCTCTAAAATTGGAGGAGCAACTTCATAAATCATTTGAACAATTTCACAAATATCATCGTGTTTAATGTATGTTTTATAAAAATCTTGTTGTGCAGTAAAACGAGGATCAGTTTTACGCAATACAGCGTGACCATATCCCGGAACAACTTTGCCTTCTGATAATGTTTTTTTAAGATAATCAGCAATTTGTTCTTTTGTAGGTAATCCACCTCCTAAAGTTTCTTTTAGTTCCATAATCCAGCTT
>JABDBZ010000135.1 GCA_013288385.1 Bacteroidota bacterium | reverse complement strand
GACTGAAAATGATGGAGGAAATTGGTGGTGACTTCCCTTCCACCAAGACACACTTACAGCTCCGTTGCAGTAATAATCTATTCCCAAATAATTAACATGATCTATCATATGGATGTGACCGCTGAGACAAGACTTAATATTTGGATATTGATAAAAAAGGGAGGTTAGTTCAGCTACATCAGTATGTAACACGCTAGAAGATATATTTCTGTGTTTTTTATTTGTAGCAATGCAATCAAACAAAGTGCAAATTGCTAATATTGGTACATGCGAAACAATACAAATAAATGTACTTTCAGGTGTATTTTGTAATTCATCCTTTAACCATGTCATTTGTTCATCATCTAATTTTGCATAATAACCCGGAACAGAATTTTTGCACTGAATACTATCTAATACAATAAATTTCCATTTTCCCTGCTGAACCGAATAATAAGGTTTTTTAATTGCGTATTCTTCCATCGCACTGTATTTACTTTCTTTTTCCCAGGATTTTGCAAAAGGCCAACCATAAAGATCATGATTGCCAATGCAATGATTCACTGGAATAGAATTTTCGCTACGCAAAATTGAATGAAAAAGTGACCATTGTTTTTTTAATACATCTTTTGAAAATGTTAAGGCCGAATTCATAATTGCATCACCTCCATTAATAATAAAATCTACTTTTTTAGGAAGTGAATTAACTGCATGCAAACAGGAAGCAAACCCTTGCTCAGCTTCTGCTGTGTTTTGAATATGGATATCAGTTAAATGAGCAACCCTAAGAGGTGTTTGAATTAGTGGATCAGCATTTTCGAAATCATTATAAGTAGATGCAGAAATTCTTGAAGTTATCATCCCTAATGAAGATAACCCAATGAGCTTAAGAAATTTTTTTCTGTCTACTTTTTCCATAAATTCATTATTATGCTTTTGTACGAGACAAACGTAGCATGTAGAATTTATAGGAACATTATTGGTGTGTTATCTCAAATGATTTTATGAACAGCTAATTGTTTATGACCAAAACATCATTGATGCTATAGAAAAGTCATCTGATATTGATGTTTTGGGTTAAAAATTAAATTTTATTCTGATTCAATAATTTTATGGCAGACAATGGATCAGCCACTTCAATTATTAATTGCTTATACTTCTCATCTTTTAAATCAATGATAACTGCATTTTGCTTTTGGGCTACATCCATAAATATAACACCACCATCGTGATAAAATGTACCTGCATTTAAAATGTAAGGCATGTTAGTTCCAATAAGTTTAAGTCCATACCAATTCTTTATTTGATCTTCGTCTTGATAAGCTTCTACAATATGTTCATTTGGAATCTTAATTTCATTTTTAAATGCCCATAATTTATGCAGACCATTTATTTCAAAAATTGTTTCCGTTTCATTTCTTGTAATTGTTACCATAAATTAAATTTAATTACCCACTATTTTGTTGTATACTTTAAGAACTAAATGCGCATGTTTAATTTCATCGATCCTAATTACGAGCGAAACAGCTTCACAACCAAGTGCAACAAGCATAAAGTCGCCACCAAGAGTATGTCTGTATGCCGTATTAGCACTTCGCGCTCTTCTTCCACCATATCGACCTCCTCCTGAAGTTGCACTCGCTTGGCTATTAATTGGAATGACGCCGATGTAAGTTAATAAACCAAAACTTCCTAAAACAATTGCAGCGGTAGAAAAACCTTTTCTTACAAATCTTATTTCGCGCGTTCGTTTAATAATGAAATTTAATTTTTTATCATTTACATTTTGAGCAATGCTTAGCATATCTAATTCGTTAATTTTATGCGTTTGAAAAAGATAATACTTACCGGCTCTCATCATCGTTAGATCTTTTTTTGTAGAGCTAATTAAAGGTTGTGCTGGCGGTTTGATGCTATCAAAAAGTTCTTTTGTTCCATTACCATATGTAACACTGTTTAATTCCCATTTAGGAATAACAAATAACGGCCCTTCCTGATAATCTAAAAACTTATATTTAATTTCAGTAGAACTTACTTCAACAATCTTAATAATTATTTTTGTACCGTTACGTTTTACAATTGTATCCTGAGCCTTAACTTGTGTAAAGAAAACAGTTAGAAAAAACAGAATGGCTGTCCTTAAAGTAACCTTGAAATTTATTTTTTTAATCCTAGGCATTTTATTAGTTCTTTAAGTTTAACAAAGTTAAAAAAAAGAAGTGCTTCAAAGGGTGGCACAACAAATATTAACTAAAAGATGAGTGTTAAGAACACCATTTAACAATGCTAGATAGCTGCAATGACTCTTTTCACAAATATTTTTCTTATTTAGCTTTTTTTAGATTTCTGACAATTACACTTTATATACCTTAACATTATAAAAACATAACATGAAAAAAACATATTTTATCCTTTTCGCATTTACGGTAAATACGTTTTATAGCTTCTCACAAAATACAACTATCAAACCGGCTAAAGTTGATTACGATGCTTATGAAAATTTAGTTGCAGAAGTAAAAGAACATAGAAAAAACAGGTTGTTAGATTTAAATACCTTTTTAAAAACAAGCAAGGAAAAAAATGTGATCATTTTAGATACGCGATCAGATGAAATGTATAATAGTAAACACATCAAAGGTGCTGTACATTTAAATTTTTCAGATTTTACGCAAGCAAATTTAGATAGATTACTTCTTTCAAAGGACACCAAGATTTTAATATATTGCAATAATAATATCGACGATGATCAAATTATGTTTGCAACAAAAGCTGTTGTTTTTCCACCACCGTCAACCAAAAAACTAACTCTGGCATTAAACATTCCAACCTATATTAATTTATACGGTT
>JABDBZ010000134.1 GCA_013288385.1 Bacteroidota bacterium | reverse complement strand
AAAAAATTCCTACCGAACAAAAAAAAGACACGAACAATTCAATCAATAAAACAATTGCTGATAGTCTTTTAGGTAAAGCAACCACTCCAAAAGAAATACTTTTAGATATTAACGCAAATACATTAACCGAAGATCAATGGACAACCACTTTCTCGATGGATATTTGCGATTTCGTTTTCTCCAAAGATTTTAGTTTCGCCTTATGGTACACCGGAAAAGAATATATGGCAGAGAAAATAAACTACGATTGGGTTTTGAAAAAAAATAGTCTGTTTATTATTGAAAACGCCGATACACTTAAATATAGAATAACAAAAATTACACCAGACTATGTGGAATTAAAGGTTGTAGATGATCACAATAAAAAACTGTTTGGCGAAAAATCACTAAGAGATGACGGTGCCTTTTACAATTTCATTTATAGAGAGAAAATAAATCCTTCCTTCTCAGAAAATGATTTAATTGGGCAATGGGCTTCCGGAGATGATTTTACTTTTTCGGGTGATGGAACATTTATATATCATGATCCACCTTGTGGTGATGACGTTACCGGAACATGGCAAATTAAAAAAGATAAACTTAGTCTCAATTTTATAAAAACTCCATGCAATCAAAAAAATTATGAAAGTAAATATAAAGTTATGAGAGCATCAAGACATTGGCTTGTGTTGAAGGATAGCAAAGATGTATTTTGGTTATTGGGGATGCTTTACCTGGGCTGGTAGTCGTCGCTATGACGAAATGGATGCAATAATTCCAGGATTTGCTTTATTTATTGGAGTGATACTTTCAGCAATTGCATTTATCCTCACTTTAATTCTTTTTGTTAGATATCGCAAACAAAAGAATAATTTAAAAAAGCAATAGTTTATTTATATTTTCTGACCTTTAATAAGAATAGATGTCTTAATTGATTGCTCTTTTAAATGTAAAAACTTTTTTCTCTCTTCGTCCTTCATAAAACTTTGAAAATCTTTTTCTGAATCAAATTTAATAAGATGTACTTCATAAGGACGATCGATATTACATTCGATTATTTCTGTTGATGATGGTCTTAATCGTAATTGTAACTGACCATTATATTTTGAGATTATTGGGATCGCAATGTTTTCAAATTGATGAAATACTTTTTCCTGACCTTCTTTAATATAAATGAGTTGAGTGATGTAGATCATGATTTTCTAAAAACCGAATGAAAATTAATTTGTGAAGATCATTTTTTTAGACTGCACGGTTTTGCCATCAATCACCAAACTATAAATAAAATTACCTGTCATGTGATAGCCGTGACTATATTCTATTTCGTTGATTCCGGGATTTAAAGTGATTGGTGTTTTTTTAATTTCTTTTCCATTCACATCTTTCACCGAAATGTAAGCCGATTTATAATTCATTTCTTTATTTACAAGAACCGCAATTGTTGTTGCTTCATCTGAAGGATTAGGTTTATTTTGTAATAACTCAAGTGGGATAGAAGATTTATTTAATTGAGGTAAACCTGTTATCGTCAACATTAATTCTCTGGAAAATAAACTCTCAACGCTTTTGCTGTCAACCGATGCAACACTTACAATATAATTTGCCGGATTAACTAATATTGTATCAGTTAAGCCTGTAAATGTATAAACCGAATCCCAGTCATAAGTGAGAGAACGTAAACCAATTCTGTATTTTAGATATTGTTGTTGTGCTGTAATATTAATGATCAAATTATTTCCTGTTGTTGTTAGTGTAAAATCAGGAGTCAGAGGAGCAATGCCCATCATACCTGCAGCATTTCCATTGAGAACTGCATTGCGTGCTAGATAATGAAAGTCAACATAAAAACTATCAATAACAGTATCTGAATTGGTATCAACGCCTAAAATATCTCCGGAAGTATGTTGGCGATCTGTGTAACCCGGACTAAGACTCGCATCACCATCTTCATTGGCAGAAGTAAATCTTATTGCCGTATAATTGCCCTGACGAAAAGGAATATGATCTCCACCTCTTCCTGTGCGATCTTCAGGAGTCATGATGTTAACTGTCATAGTTACATTCGCAATAGGCTTAATCATTTCTTTGTATTCTAATTTTACGTAACGAGCTAAACCTTTGTGAAAAGAATTGAATCCTCCATAAGAAAATAAACGTACGTGGGTACTATCAATGTTACCGGCGCCCGGACAACTTGGAGGAGAAGAAGTAATGCCACAAATAATCCCACCAATTACATCGTTATTTAAAACACCATTTATTTTAATTCCTTTTTGTGTGCAATAAGTGGCAAAGGCCTGTGCGCCGTATAAACCTTGTTCTTCGGCGGTTGTTGCAATAAATACAATTGTGCGTTTATAAGAATATTTACTCATGACTCTTGCTAACTCAAGAACTAATGCAGTACCACTTCCGTTATCTTCCATACCTTGGGCAAGACAAGCTGTATCACATAAAACCGCACATCTACTATCTATATGCCCTTCAATAATAATTACAGATTTATCACTTGTATCCGTTCCCGGTAAAACTGCAAAAACATTTCTATGTCGGTTAATACCACAAATAGCCATATCAAATCTTAAATAGGATGGAAGCAATCTGTTTTGGTTTTGTAAACTATACTGTTGAAATTTTTTGTACACCCAATCGCGAGCAGCACCAATGCCATGAATTAAAGAAATTGTATCAGAGCCTGCGTTTCTGTTTTTAAAATTACTCAAGATATTCAAATAAGCATGAAGAGAATCAGATGAAACTCTTGCATTAATTCCTTTGCTAATACTATCCGGATGATTGATGATAGTGCTTGCGAAATATGTTGCCGGATCATAATTACCAAGCATTATCTGT
>JABDBZ010000133.1:1612-2845 GCA_013288385.1 Bacteroidota bacterium | reverse complement strand
ATCATTACCAATGCCTTTAGTAGTGGGGGCTTTGAAACGAATCGAATTAATGCGCAATCACCCCGAGTATCGTCAAAAATTATGGGATTTAACTAAGTCTTTGCAAAGTGGTTTAAAAGCAGCCGGCTTTAACATTGGTGATACTAATTCACCTGTTACACCTGTATACTTAAATGGGTCTATTCCAGAAGCAACAAACATGGTAAAAGATCTGAGAGAAAACTTTGGGATTTTTTGTTCTATGGTAACTTATCCGGTAATACCAAAAGGTATGATTATTTTACGTTTAATACCTACTGCTATGCATACACAAGAGGATGCAAAATATACGATTGAATCGTTCAGTAAAATAGTAAACAAATTAAAAAATGGCGAGTATATGAGCGACACCTTGGCCAAAGTAGATGTTGATCTGTAATTTTTTAACATAATTAATTCGTTTAAAATCCCTCTTATGTTAAAGAGGGATTTTTTTTAAACAATAGACAAAAAAATACAAAAAGTGATTATTTTATTCACTACATTTGAAATTCAAACTATTAATTGCAGCTGTTTCTTTAACAACAGCATCTGCTCAAAGTGTTTCCGGCGTTGTGCCAGGAGAAAAAGCTACTGTTGGAAGCAGAATATTGGAAGCTAATACAAATTTTGTAGCCGCTAAAACGTCTACTGCTACAGTTACTATTCAGGATACTTTATGGTATTATGTAAACAAACATGTTTATAGAAATACTGCAACAAACGCACAATCATTCTATACATATAAAGTTGCACCTACATATACGAATGCTAACTCAATTAACTCAGGTGGTGCTGTGTTTTTGAAACCAAGTGGTGCTTTAGGTGTTGCTGTTTCTGGAGCTGAAGGTATTGTTATTAAAAAAGCAGGTTCTCCAACTACAAATGTACCTGTAACTCTTTATTTATTTAATGTAAATGCTGGCTTACCTGTTGGTGCTGCTGTAACTTCTTGTACAACTTCAATTTCCAGCACAACTGTAGGTAATTATGTTGGTTGTGATTTTGCTACACCAACTGTTGTAGTAGGTGACTATGCTATCGTTATGAAAAACACTTCAGCTAATCCATTAGATACAATTAGTTTATTCATGAATAATGCAAGAACTTCAACTGCAAATATTTCTCCAGCTGCACCAGAACAAAAATTTGGAGCAGCTAAAGTAAATACGTCAGTTGTATTGTCCCAGTTTGTACCAAAAGTTACACCATAAC
>JABDBZ010000133.1:0-1602 GCA_013288385.1 Bacteroidota bacterium | reverse complement strand
GGTATATTCAGTTATGGTGTAACTTTTGGTACAAACTGGGACAATACAACTGACGTATTTACTTTAGCTGCTCCAAACACAGGTTCAGATTTTGAGTTTTGTGTAGCTCCTCGTGTTACTTACACAATTACAGCAAATAGTACTGCTTCTACTTATTCTACTTGTAATACTACAAATGTTACATTCATCAATACTTCATCATCTTTCTTCTCTCACCGTCAATACAATTTAAATAAATTCTGGAAATCTTGGGCTCCTTTCTCTAATACTGCTGCTTACGCAACTGAGCAACCTGATTCAGTTTTTACTTGGAATATGGGTGGTAATCCTGCAGCAACTGTATATGGTTCTAATCCATTATATACATATAGCGTTATGGCAAACTCTCAAGTTGTTTCAACTTTGATTGCAAAACTTCAACACATGAGTGACTATTGGAATTCAGCTTATATGCATCCGGGCACTCCTCCTGTATATTTTGATAGTCAATCTTGGACTACAACTGTTACAGTTTGTAATGTTGGTTTAACTGAAAACAGCATCGAGAATCAATTTGCAATTTATCCAAATCCTGCTACTGATAAAGTTGTAGTATTATTGAATAACGCAAATACAAATACTCAAATTCAAGTTTTAAATGCTTTAGGTCAAGTTGTTTTAACTAGAACTAATTTAACTGAGAAAAATGAGTTAAACACAGAGTCTTTATCAAAAGGTGTTTATTTTGTAAGAGTAAGCAATGGTAAAGAAAGCTCAACTTCAAAATTGATTATCAATAAATAAAATAATTCATTTATAGTTTTAAGAAACCCCACTTTTTGTGGGGTTTTTTATTTTAATTAAATTGGTCAACAAAAGTTTTAAAATAAAAATACCCAGCATTTCTGCTGCGGCTTATCTTTATTGCTATATTATTTCTTGATTCTTTCTACATAGCCTCCAGTTCTTGTATCAACTTTGATCCAATCACCTTCGTTTACAAATAATGGAACCATTACTTCTGTACCTGTATCAATCTTTGCCGGTTTCAAAGTGTTAGTTGCTGTGTCCCCTTTAACACCAGGTTCAGCATACGTTATTTGTGTTTCAATAAATGTAGGCGCCTCGGCTAAAATTGCAGTTTCGCCTTCTTCGAAAACAACTTTTACTTCCATTCCCTCTTTTAAGAATTTATATGAATCCCCAAACATAATAATAGGAATATGTACTTGCTCAAAAGTTTCATTATCCATGACAACTACAAAATCACCTTCTACATAAATGAATTGCATTTGTTTATATTCTACTCTTACAACATCTACCGATTCACCACTTCTGAAACGATTCTCGGTTTGCTTTCCATTTAATAAATTGCGCATTTTTGCTTGATAAAATGCACGTAAGTTGCCAGGGGTACGATGCTGTAATTCGGTAATCTGAACCAACTCATTATTAAATCTAAGTATTGTGCCTACGCTAACATCTCCTATGTCTGCCATAAAATTATTTTTATTTTGTTTTTAATCTTCTAATTCGTGTACCACCCCCATTGCTGAAAATTTTTCGATGCGTTGATTAATACGATCTTCAACATTTAGTTTTTTTAAATTACTCAGGTGTTTT
>JABDBZ010000132.1 GCA_013288385.1 Bacteroidota bacterium | reverse complement strand
TGAAAACACAGTCGTTTTGGAGAATGATATTCAGTTTTTAGTAGATTGGAGTAAAGGACAAAAAACAGGATTTTTTATTGATCAACGCGATAACAGAAAATTATTAGGAGAATATTCAAAAGGCAAAACAGTTTTAAATACATTTTCTTACACAGGTGGTTTTTCTGTTTATGCCGGTTTGGCCGGAGCAAAATTGGTTCATTCTGTCGATGTGAGTGCCCCTGCAATTGAAATCGGGAATAAAAATGTGGAATTAAATCATTTAACTAATCACCAATCTTTTGTAGAAGATACGTTTGATTTTTTGAAAGATAAAAAAGATATATATGATTTAATTATTCTCGATCCTCCAGCATTTGCAAAAAATAGAGATGCGAAACATAAAGCAGTTAATGGATACAAGGCTTTAAATTCTTTGGCAATGAAATTAATTAAAAAGAATGGAATTATTTTTACATTCAGTTGCAGTGGTGTAGTAGATAAATTTTTATTTTATAATACAATTACCGCCGCAGCAATAGAATCAAAACGAAATATTAAAATTTTGCATTATCTTAATCAACCGGCTGATCATCCCGTAACACCTTATTTTCCTGAAGGTGAGTACTTAAAAGGGATGGTGCTTTGGGTGGAATAGGACTTTAAAATCCTTTTGCTTACTCCATTCCTATTCGTTAAATTTGTTTACTAAATACTCTCATTATGATCAAAGATTGGACAAAAGAAGAAATATTAGAGGTTTACAATACACCTTTAATGGAGTTGATTTATCGTGCCGCTGAAGTTCATAAAACACATCATAAAGTTGGTGAAGTACAGGTGAGTTCTTTACTCTCTATTAAAACAGGCGGTTGTCCTGAAGATTGCGCTTATTGTCCGCAAGCTGCCCGTTACCACACCGAAGTTAAAGTTCAAAAATTAATGAGTGTTGCCGAAATTAATGAGGCAGCAGATAATGCAAAAGCGGGTGGCGCAAGTCGCATGTGTTTAGGTGCTGCATGGAGAGAAGTACGTGATAACCGTGATTTTGATAAAGTGTTGGACATGGTGAAAACCATTAACAGCAAAGGAATGGAAGTATGTGCAACTTTAGGAATGGTAACTGAAGATCAGGCAAAGCGTTTAGCAGAAGCCGGACTTTATGCATACAATCATAACTTAGATACGTCAGAAGAAAATTATGAAAATATTATTTCAACGCGTACTTACGATGATCGTTTAAAAACATTAGGTAATGTTCGCAAAGCAGGTTTAACAGTTTGCTCCGGTGGTATTATTGGCATGGGCGAAACAGCGCAAGACAGAGTAGGTATGTTGTATACATTAAGTTTACTCAGACCATTACCGGAAAGCGTTCCTATTAATGCATTGGTTGCGGTTGAAGGAACACCAATGGAAAATCAGCCACCTGTTCCAATTTGGGATATGGTGCGCATGATCGCAACAACGCGTATTGTAATTCCAACAACTGCTGTCCGTTTAAGTGCTGGTCGTTTAAACATGAATATGGAAGGTCAGGCTTTATGTTTTATGGCCGGTGCTAATTCTATTTTTGCAGGCGATAAATTATTAACCACACCAAATCCGGAGTTCAATCAGGATATGCAAATGTTTGAGATTTTAGGTTTAAAACCGAAGAAAGCATTTGCAGATGTAAGAGTTGAAGAATCGGTTAATTCATAAAGTGTTGAATGGGCAGAGTTCCTTCAAACATTTCAAGAGCTTTACTGCAAAGGCAGGATGAAAATTTATTCAGAAGCTTGCCTCAAAATTTTAAAGGAATTGATTTTATCAGTAATGATTATTTGGGATTTTCCAATTTAAATTTGGTCAATAGTCAGGCGAAGAAAATTTACCTAAGAGAAACAAAAAAAACCGGTTCAGGTGGATCACGTTTGATTAGTGGTAACTCGGTCTTTATTGAAGAAACAGAAAAAAAAATTGCACAATTTCACAAAGCAGAATCTGCTTTAATTTTTAATTCCGGTTACGATGCAAATTTGGGATTGTTATCATCTATACCACAAAAAAATGATTTGGTTATAAGTGATGAATTGATTCACGCTTCTATTTATGATGGCATTCGGTTAAGTTATGCGAAGCATTATAAATTCAGGCATAATGATGTAAAACATTTGGAAGAATTAATTATCAGACATTCAGAAAATTTCGAAAATGTTTATGTAGTTGTTGAAAGTGTTTATTCAATGGATGGCGATGAAGCGCCATTGAAAAAAATAATTTCATTGCTTCATCAATTTAAAAATGTTTTTTTAATTGTTGATGAGGCACATGCAATTGGTGTGTTTGGATCGGAAGGGAAGGGGTTGTGTAGTGAATATGATATTGAGGACAAATGTTTTGCCCGTATTTATACCTATGGTAAAGCAATGGGTTGTCATGGTACTGCAATTGTTGGAAGCCAAGATTTAAGAAATTATCTCATTAATTTTGCACGTTCATTTATTTATACAACGGCTTTGCCAAATCATTCTATTGCTAATATTTCTGCAGCATATGATTTGCTGAAAGAAACTAAACAACAAGATTTGTTGAATGAAAATATCCAATATTTTTTACAAGCGAGTAAAAATCTTTCTCAATTCATAAAGAGTAAAAGTGCAATTCAGTGCATGATTTTGAAAAGTAATAAAAAGGCAGACCACATGGAAAAAGTTTTAGCGTCTCAATTTATTTTATGTAAAGCTGTGAAAAGTCCGACTGTAAAGGAAGGCAGCGAACGCATTCGTTTTTGTTTACATGCTTACAATACCAAAACCGAAATTGATGAATTAATAAATTGCCTTAAAGAAAATATATGAAGCGTTATTTTATAACAGGTATAGACACAAATGTTGGGAAGACAATTGCATCGG
>JABDBZ010000131.1 GCA_013288385.1 Bacteroidota bacterium | reverse complement strand
TTGAAGAACAATACCAATTTAGAAGAAGGTTTTAAATGGGCTGAGATGGCTGTAACATTTCAAAAGACCTTTAATACATTAAGTAACTTAGCTCAGTTTCAAAGTAAACTTGGTCGCCAGGCTAAAGCAGATTCTTTATTGAAAGAAGCTTTACCATTAGGATCTATGACAGAACTTCACCAATATGGCCGTCAGTTATTAGCAGAGAAAAAAAATACAGAAGCATTAGAAGTATTTAAATTCAATGCTCAAAAACATCCAAAAGATTTTACAACTCATGTAGGCTTAGCGAGAGGTTACTCTGCTAACGGTGATTTCAAAAATGCATTAACGAATGCAAAAGCTGCTTTACCTCTAGCTGCAAACGAACTTAATAAACAGTCGGTGAGCGACATGATTAAAAAGCTGGAAAACAAACAGGATATTAATTAAGGAGTAAATATCTTCTTAATTATTTAAAATTAATTTCCATTTTTATATTAGCGCGTTCAAACTCGCTTTTTATCAATGGAATTTCTTTAAACCCCAGTTTAATATATAATTGAATTGCAATCGCAGAAAACTTTGTGTTAGAATGCAAAATAACTTTTTTAGCCCCGAGAAATTTTGCTCTTTCCAAAGCTTTTAAACCTAATAATTTTCCGATTTTTAATCCCCGAGCTTTTTCATCAACAGCCATTTTAATTAATTCATATTCCCCGTTACCCATATTTACCAAAGCGCAAGTGCCAATAGGTTCATTTTTATGAAGCGCAATAAGAATAGCGCCACCACCTTTCAGAATATTTTCTTCCGGATTATATAATTCTCTTTTGTCAATTTCTTCCAAAACAAAATCCTTCGTGATCCAGGCTTCATTTATTTCAATAAATCTTTTTTTATGATCACTTGTGTAATCAACTATTTTGACGTCGGCTTTTTTGTAATTGGTTGTCTCCATTTAAAAATTAAAAACTCCTTTATGTTTTTTCGCTTGTTTAATGTGTTCTAAATGATGATTTCCATGCCAGGCATACTGACCAATACTTTCCTCTAATTTAAATACCTTATTATGTTCAGGATGTACAAACGTTTTTGCAAAATCCTTTTCACTTAATGATTCTAATAAAACACTCCACCTCAAATGCACTCCCTGTAAAATCATGAGTGAACTTGCAATTGATACTTTTTCTACATCACTTTGCATTGCCCATAAATTTTCAGCGTATGGTTTTATAGTCGGATTATTTTCGGTAAGACAAAGCTTATGCCGGATAAAAGCATTCATATGGCTGTCGGCACAATGATGCACCACTTGTTTGATTGACCAGCCATCGGGACGATAGATCATTTTTAAATCGGTTTCAGAAAGATCAACAACTTCCTTTTTCATTCGTTCAGGAAATTCTTTGATCTCTATAATCCATTTACTAATTATTTCTTTGGAGATATTTTCTGGTTTTTGAAATTTCCCAATCGGGTATTTTAATTTTTCTAATTCCATAAATTTTATTCTAAAAGTTTATACATAAAAAGTGGATAAGGATTTTTATTTTCGCAATAGGCCTCTGTTTCCTTGAATGAAAATTTTAAATATAAATTAATTGCGCTTTTCATAACATCATTTGTGTCGAGAACCATTTTCTTATATCCTATATTTTTTGCTCTCTCTATTATTTCAGCACATAATTTTTCTCCAACTTTTAATCCTCTGAATTTAGGGTTTACATACATTCTTTTCATTTCGCAAGAATCATCATTCAACTTTTTCATTCCCACACAACCTGCAGCCATACCATCATACAATGCCAATAAAAAATTTCCTTCAGGCTTATCGTATCTTCTATATGGAAATTTTCCCATTTCAGATGAATAATCATCGAGCTCAACAGTAAAATTTAATTCCTTGCAAAGAAAATCTCCGTACTCTGTTAAAAGTAATTTTAAACCAACCCGTTCTTGTTCATTCAAATCGTCCAATTCTTTAATTTCAATCATATTAAAATTAATTTACACGCCTTCAACCAAAATCATATTAGTTTTTGCCGAATGCTGTCTTATATTTTTTGCTTCACTATATTCTTTTGAACTCCACCAGTCTTTCGCAAGTTTCGTTGTAGGAAATTCAATAACCACAACTCTTCCGGGTTTTACATCGCCTTCTAAAACTTCAGTAGCTCCACCTCTTACAATAAACTTTCCATTATAAACTGCAATTGAGGCAGGCGTTAATTTTTTATACGCTTCATACTCAACCGGATTTAATATTTCTATGTCTACAATTACATATGCTCCCATATTATTTTAATTTTAGTCTTCTTTAAAGTTAAACTTTATTCAGGTAAACAACTACCGGGCATTGCAAACCAAGGATGAATTTCGGCAATGAGCCTTCCCGATTTTACAGCTGGGTCTAAAGCAATTAATTTTTCAAGCTCTTCCTTTGTTGCAACATTATAAATACAAATTCCACGAATATCCCCATCATTCATAAAAGGTCCTGCCATTGATAATTTTCCCATTTCGTGCAAATTGAAAAGATTTTTCAAATGTCCTTCTTGAATTTTTGCTTCAGTAATGGAATCCTGATCTCTTTTTGGTCCTTTTTTAAGCATCACAAAATAATAGGTCTTCATTTTATTGTAATTGAATTCAGTTCGTTTTTTATAGTGAATTTTCCATAAAGATCTCCATGTTTTTCCTTTGTCATCAGATTGACGCCAATCCCAATCGAATGTATTGGCTGTGATATTAAAAAAGATCATACTCATAATAATTAGTTTACCATCCTTTCCGGTTTTCTCCAAACTCAATTCCATTTTTCCATCTTTCATCTCACCTTCGAAGACCAAATAAGCACCACTATTATCAATCCATGTTTGTTGCCATTTCTTTTTTGTAGGATTATAAACGCTCCAACTCTCTCCTTTAAATTTATTTTTTGGATCATTAAAATTTTC
>JABDBZ010000130.1:79-2940 GCA_013288385.1 Bacteroidota bacterium | reverse complement strand
AACACCACTTACAGATGTGGTAATTAACGATGAGTTTACATTAGAAATACTGCTGGTTGATGGTCCGTTCCACGTACAAGAATTAGAAATGTTTGCCGTTAATGACGCAACGTTTGTGCTACTACAAACCGTTATTGTATTTCCATTTATTGCACCGTTAGCATTTATAATGGTTCCCGAACATTGTGCATCGAACCAGATCTTTGCATGATGCCCTCCTACGGTACAAGAACCTACTTCCAGTTTTAGTTTAACATTCGTTCCGATATATGGCGACAGGTCATAAGTATTTACCACCCAAGTAGGCGTCCATATATAAATCGGGTCTGTTGTTGTACCAATTGTTGGCGCATTAATGCACGCTGTACTTGTTCCGTTTATTCCATTGATTGTTACCGAGCCGCAAGGAATTGCGTTACCAAGACTATCAAGCAGTTTGATTTTCATATAAGCCGCATCACAGCAAGTTGGGTGAGAATGACTCAAACATATTATATAAGCATATTCCAGAAATGAGTTTGAAGCTGTTACCGAAAAGTTTTTCTCTGCAATCTCCAAACCATAACTCATAAAATCACTTTCTATAAAAAATGCCTTATTGCCAAAAAAAGGAGACAAAGGAATCACGGAAAGGCCGCAGTTTGAAGTATATGGCAAGTTTACAATATCTGCCTGTGGAACAACGGTACTAATAGAACAATTTACACAATAACCATTATACAAAGTATAGTTGCCAGTAGAAAGTGTCCAGCCAGCCAATGCGGAATATGAACCAACCGATGTAGATTCAAATCCTATATTCTGACAAGGAGAAATGTTGGCTGTTGACTGAGGTATAACCGTTGGATTGATAATCGTTTGTGTTATTTGCGCCATGCAATTACAAATCATCACAAAAAAATAGATAATAAAAATGTATTGCTTCATCGAAGCGCCATATCACAATTCGCGTGCCAAGATTTGTTAAAGCGCAATTAAATTACTTTCTTCTTAGTCTTAGGAACTTCAATTAAAATATCTTGCGTTGCCTTTGCAATAGCACTTGGCGAGAAACCACACTCTTCATATAATTCTGATTGTTCGCCGTGTTCAATAAATTCGTCAGGGATTCCTAAGCGTCTTACTTGAGCTGAATAATTATTATCAGTCATAAATTCTAAAACCGCGCTTCCCATACCGCCCATAATACAACCATCTTCAACAGTTATGATCTTACTGAATTTAGAAAATACTTCGTGTAATAATTGTTCATCAATTGGTTTTGCAAAACGCATATCGTAATGCGCTACTGAAATATTTTCTTCAAGGCTTTGAATTGCTTGTTTAACAAGGTTTCCGGCATGGCCTATTGAAAGTATAGCCACATCTTTTCCATCTTTCACTTTTCTACCCTTACCAATTTCTATTTTTTTGAACGGCGTTTTCCAATCTACCATCACACCATTTCCGCGCGGGTAACGAATACTGAATGGTCCTGATACTTCATCCAACTGCGCAGTGTACATTAAGTTTCTGAGTTCTTCCTCATTCATTGGCGCACTCACGATCATATTCGGAATACATCTGAAATACGCAATATCAAATGCGCCATGATGTGTAGGTCCATCTGCGCCTGCTAATCCGCCTCTATCCAAACAAAAAATAACTTTTAATTTTTGTAAAGCAACATCATGCACAACCTGATCGTACGCACGTTGCATGAATGAAGAATAAATATTGCAAAAAGGTGTAAGTCCCTGAGTCGCCAATCCAGCGCTGAAAGTAACTGCATGTTGTTCTGCAATACCAACATCAAAAGCGCGATCTGGCATTGCTTTCATCATAATATTTAACGAACAGCCACTTGGCATTGCAGGTGTGATGCCCATTATTTTCGGATTTTTTTCTGCAAGCTCAACGATTGTATGCCCAAATACCTCTTGGTATTTTGGAGGTTGGGGATTTTTAGGAGTTACTTTTATGATCTCACCGGTTTCTTTATTGAAAAGGCCCGGCGAGTGCCATACTGTTTCATTTCCTTCTTCTGCGAATTTATATCCTTTTCCTTTTTTTGTAAGAACATGTAAAATTTTTGGTCCGGGAATATCTTTAATGTCATTCAATATAGCTGCAAGTCGCTCTACATCGTGCCCGTCAACAGGACCAAAATATCTGAATTTTAATGATTCAAATAAATTACTTTGTTTTAGTAAAGAGGTTTTAACTGCATTTTCAATTTTAGAAGCTATCTCTTGCGCGTTTGGTCCAAATTTGCTGATCTTCCCAAGCAAATCCCATATTTTATCTTTTGCTCTATTGTATGTATGAGAAGTAGTTATATCGGTTAAATATTCTTTCAAGGCACCAACATTCGGATCAATGCTCATGCAATTATCATTCAACACAACCAACAAATTTGAATTCTCAACTCCTGCATGATTTAAAG
This sequence comes from Bacteroidota bacterium, assembly GCA_013288385.1. Taxonomy (GTDB): domain Bacteria; phylum Bacteroidota; class Bacteroidia; order B-17B0; family Aurantibacillaceae; genus Aurantibacillus. The sequence goes on along the minus strand of JABDBZ010000130.1, from coordinate 515 downwards.
CTTCAAAAGCCATCCCGGCAGTCATAGAGCCATCACCAATTACGGCGATATGATGTTTATCTTTTATTTTTAAATATTTGCTTGCAACAGCCATACCAAGCGCTGCGCCAATACTGGTAGAAGAATGACCAACACCAAAAGTATCATATTCACTTTCTGAACGTTTTGGGAAACCGCTAATACCTTTGTATTTACGGTTTGTATGAAATATTTCGCGGCGACCGGTTAAAATTTTATGTCCGTATGCTTGATGACCAACATCCCAAACCAATTGATCGTAAGGAGTATTGAAAACATAATGCAACGCAACTGTCAATTCTACAACTCCTAAAGAAGCACCAAAATGACCGCCTTTAACAGAAACGAGATCAATAATAAATTGTCTGAGTTCGTTACTTAATTCAGGTAATTGTTCCTTCGATAGCTTTTTGAGATC
>JABDBZ010000130.1:0-69 GCA_013288385.1 Bacteroidota bacterium | reverse complement strand
GAGAGTTGATTTTAGCCAATAGATCTCCGGGAATAAAGCCGGGTCCGTCTACAATTTTCATTATTACAA
>JABDBZ010000129.1 GCA_013288385.1 Bacteroidota bacterium | reverse complement strand
GCAGATTCTCAATTTGGTTACCACACCTTTCAGGTTCTTCGTAATTATAAAGGAAATACTTCCATGGCGCGCGCTTTTGTTCAATGGCAACATAAATTCAACGATCATTTATTATTTAATACCGGAGTTAGTAGTCAGTACTTTTTATTAAACGGCAAATATTCGGTTGAACCGAGATTAGGCTTAAAGTATGCTCTCAATCGCAAACAAGCTTTAAGTTTAGGCGGTGGAATGCATAGTCAGCTACAACCTTTATATGTTTACTTCGCAAGCCAAACCGATGCCAATGGAAACAGAACCGAAACTAATAGAAATTTAGATTTTACAAGAGCCATTCATGGTGTTATTGCTTATGATAATAATTTCAGTTCCAACTTCAGATTAAAAACAGAATTATACTATCAATATATTTATAATGCCCCGGTTAGTGATACCCTTTCGGCATTCTCTGCTTTAAATTTAGGCGCCGATTTTAATAGTCCGAATGTGACTAATTTGGTTAGTAAAGGAAAAGGATATAATTATGGTTTGGAAATAACTTTAGAAAAATTTTATAGCAAAGGATATTACTTTTTGATGACTACCAGTTTGTTTCAAAGCAAATATAAAGCAAGTGATAATGTTATAAGAAACACAGCTTTTAATGGTAACTATGTTTTCAATTTGCTTGGGGGTAAAGAATTTAAACTGAGTCAAAAAGCGAGTTTATCTTTTGATGTAAGGGTAACTTATTCCGGTGGCAAACGTTACGTTCCGGTAGATCTCAAAGCAAGTATTGCAGCCAATGAAGAAGTGAGAGATTACAGTCAGGCATATATTCATAAATACCCTGATTATTTCAGAATGGATGTAAAACCGGGATTCAAACTAAACACAAAACATTTAACGCACGAATGGAGTATAGACATTCAAAATATTACGATGCATCAAAATATCTTTCAGCAAACATATGATATCGTAAATAAACAAATTACGACCGATTATCAATTGAAGTTCTTTGTGATCCCTCAATACAGAATATTGTTTTAATCTTGACCATTCCTTTAATTTTAAATCTATCAAGGTTAATCCCGACAAACTTTTGGTTTCGTCGGCGATAATAAAAAAAGTCCTGACGGCTTAGGTCAGGACTTTTATCATTTATAAAATATTTATTAAGCGTTTGGAGCTGGTTCCTTTTTAACTTCTTTAATGCCCTTTGCGCTATCAAACATCTTTTGTGCAGATGTTTTATCAAATGGTTTTGCATCAGTTCCACTTAAATCTTTAATGTTATATTCCGCATTCCCGATCTTTTGGTTAATCAAAAAATGAAATTCAGATTCCGTAATAGCACTTTCCCAAAAAAGAGCGGTTGGTTCATCGGTAATAAAACTCTTCAATTTATTTACCTCATCTTCTTGCACATCTTTCTTTTTTAGAGCTAAGTCTTCCGCTTGTTCAGCAATAGCAATTGCGAAATTTGCGCCTACTGTTATTTCTAAGATCCAAAACATTCATTCCTTGCGGAGCAACAATTGGTTCTTGTTTAGGTTTTTTATCTCCACAAGAGCTGTTTGATAAAAGACTTGCGATGCTAACGGCGATAATTAAGGTTTTTTTCATAAGATTAATAATTATGGAAGTAAAGATAGTTATTTTAAAGTTTTAGGAAAGAAATTTTTAGGAGGGTTGATTTGGATACAATCAGAACAAAAAACAAGAACGGACATTAAACAAAAAATCCCGGCGCTAGGCCGGGACTTTTATTACTTTTTCTTAGCTGCTTTTCTTGCAGGTCTTTTAGCTGCTTTTTTAGCTGCTTTCTTAGGAGCTGCTTTTTTAGCTGTAGCTTTTTTAGCTGTTGCTTTTTTTGCCATGGTTTTTTGTTTTTGAGATTTATTGATACGAAGTAAACAAATTATTTATTGTTATCTATAAATTAGGTAGTTATTTTTTCAACATCATTTTGTTGAAATTGTTAATAGCGAATTTTGATTGGTAACTAAAAAAACAAAGTCAAAATAAATATGTCTTTTAATTTTATTTTGTGTGCTCTGCGTATACTGTAAATAAAGGTGTTTCAGAGGATACATGTTTTTTATTAGAAATTAAAACATGAATTTTTTGTTTAGTTTTTGTTCTTTTAAGGGCAAAAAAATAAATCATTCCTTTAAAATAAATTCTTCTTCAATTTCCCAATCAGGGAGTATTTTGATCGCTTTTTCAAAAATGTATGCTTTTTCAGGATTTATCTTTTTTAAATAATTACCGGTATTCCAAATCTCATCTTCATTTGTATCGTAAATAATTCTAACACGATATGTGTCTTCTTCCATATCTTTAAACGTTAGGCTTGCTGTGTTACTAGCTGATAGACTAAACTCCACCGACTTTTGTTTTACAACAGTATTCGTAGTATTTATCAATTGAACAATGTACGACTGTTTTATATTAAAAGTTATTTTGAGAGTTAAACTTCCAAGATCAGATTTATTTACTAAAGCAAAAGGAAAACGAACACTATCGTTTCTTAAATTATTAAAACCATAAAACACTCCTGTGTCAATTTTTAACTGATAAGCCGTTTTCGGTTTAAACTGATTAAGAATCGTAAAACTATTTTCATCGAGCCAATTGATCTTTACAACCTCTTTATTAATTAGAGTATCTGTTTTACTATTTAAATGTAATCCGTTTATATTCGCCTTGGTTGTGTCTATCCACTGACTTAACTTAACACTGGGGATTTCATTATAATATAATTTACCACTCAATAAACTACTTGTTACCTTAATAATGTATTTATTCTTTTGCCGTACTATAGGAACTTTTAATCTTAAAGTATCCGTTATATGATTTGAACCGTTACCATAATTGATCTTTAACCAAAGAGTATCCTTAAAGTTTCTGTAGTAAAATTCACAGCTATCCGATTCTTTACCTTTATATGGTAAATACAAATTAGAATTAAAATTTT
>JABDBZ010000128.1:2432-2965 GCA_013288385.1 Bacteroidota bacterium | reverse complement strand
TGGCTAAGGTATTTAAAAATGGTGATTTCAGAAGCGGTTATTATCGTGATCAAACATTTATGTTTTCTATTCAAGCACTTAATTTACAACAATGGTTTGCCGGTTTATATGCACATACTGATATTGCATTTGATCCAATGAGCGCAGGCAGACAAATGGGAGGGCATTTTGCAACACATAGTTTAAATGAGGATGGTACTTTTAAATCGTTGATCAATCAAAAAAATTCGTCGAGTGATGTTTCTCCAACAGGTTCTCAAATGCCACGCTTATTAGGTTTGGCTTATGCTTCTCATTTTTATAAAGTAAATAAAGATTTGCAAAAACCTCCTTATACAAATTTTAGTAATAAAGGAAATGAAATAGCTTTTGGTACAATTGGAGATGCAAGTACATCTGAAGGGTTGTTTTTATCATATTTTTATCCTAATTACAACTTAGGTTTTTTATCGAATACGAAGGTAATAAATTAACAACAAACAATGCTAACAAAATAATATCTTTTCATAGAAAAATGGGCAATTGATAAGCAA
>JABDBZ010000128.1:0-2422 GCA_013288385.1 Bacteroidota bacterium | reverse complement strand
TAAATAGCCTGCTTTAGACTGTGCAGTCCTCATGAATTGCTCTAAACGTTCACGCAAAGCAGCACCTTTAGGTAACCAAAAAAATATCAAACTACAAAAGAAAGTATTAGCGAAGTATTAAAGGGTTTTCAACGAGATAAAGGTGGCAAAGGTTATGAGATCTTTAAAACTAAAGGATGGGATTATGCGCATTTGTGCGAAACTTATGAGAAAGCATCAAAGCTTTGCAGAGAAGAACACGTTCCTGTTTTAGTTCATGTTGAAGAAGTAACACAACCTCAAGGCCATAGTACCAGTGGTTCGCACGAGCGTTACAAGAGCAAAGAACGTTTGCAGTGGGAAACCGATTTTGATTGCGTAAAAAAAATGCGTGAATGGTTATTGGAAAATGCTTTAGGAACTGAAAGTGAATTATTAAAAATAGAAGAGGATTCCAAAGAAGCCGTAAAAAAGGCTAAGAACGATGCTTGGGCGGCTTACTTAAAACCAATTAAAGACGAAGCAGATGTTGTAAAATCTTTATTTGATCAAATGATCAACGATGGCGCATCTGAAATAAGCGGTATAAAAAACGAATTGGCATCCATCAAAGAACCTATTAGAAAAGATGTACATATTGCTGTAAAAAAAGCAATTCGAAAAACAATTAATTTACCATCAGAAAATAGAAATAAATTAATTCAATGGTTACAGAACTCTAACATTGAAAATTCTGATAGGTATGGTTCTCATTTGTATTCTGAGTCAGATAAGAAAGTATCAAACATTCATCCAAATGCAGTTGTTTACGGTGATTCGAAACAAGTTGACGGACGAGAAATTTTGCGGGATAATTTTGATGCGATTTTATCTAAATATCCTGAAGTAATTATTTTCGGGGAAGATTCAGGAAAAATTGGAGGCGTAAATCAAGGACTAGAAGGATTGCAATTAAAATATGGTGAACATCGTGTATTTGATACAGGTATTCGTGAAGCAACAATAATGGGTCAGGCAATTGGCTTGGCAATGCGCGGTATTCGTCCAATTGCAGAAATACAGTATTTAGATTATTTATTGTATGCTTTGCAAATTATGAGCGATGATTTAGCAACTGTACAATGGCGTACAAAAGGAATGCAAAAAGCACCCGTTATTATTCGTACAAGAGGTCATCGCCTGGAAGGTGTTTGGCACAGTGGTTCTCCAATGGGAATGATTGTTCATGCTTGTAGAGGGATTAATATTTGCGTTCCTCGTAACATGACAATTGCTTCCGGTTTTTATAATTCATTATTAGAATCTGACGAACCTGCATTAATAATAGAACCATTGAATGCTTATCGCTTAAAAGAAATTCAACCAAGTAATTTTGGTGAATATAAATTTAAATTAGGTGTACCTGAAGTTTTATGTGAAGGATCGGATATAACTTTAGTTTCGTATGGTAGTACTTTAAGATTAGCACAAGAAGCTGTTCAGTTGTTACATGATTTTGGTATTAGTGTTGAGTTAATAGATGTACAAACTTTATTGCCTTTTGATACAAATCATTTGATTGTTGAATCGGTTAAAAAAACAAACAGACTTGTTGTTCTTGATGAAGATGTACCCGGAGGTGGAAGTGCATATATTCTACAAAAAATTGTTGAAGAACAAAATGCGTATCAGTTTTTAGATACCGCTCCAACAACTATTACAGCTAAAGCTCACCGACCAGCGTATGGAAGTGATGGAGATTACTTTAGTAAACCTAGTGCTGATGATATTTTTGATTCACTATATTGCATAATGAATGAGTTTGACCCAGTTAAATTCCCAAAAATTTATTAATTTCGAACCTGAATTAAGTTTTGACATAAACTTTGTTATTAAATTAGAAAAAACCGAAAATGAACATATTTAAATTTGCACTATTTGTTTTCTTATTAGGTCATACTAATTATTCTTTCTCACAAGAAAAAGATCAGGTTGGCACAGATACCAAGAAACCTAAAAATGAAACAAAGTATTCTGAAGTAGTTAATACTGATTCAGTACGTGCAAGTGAATTATTAAAAAGAGCAGTTAATTGGGTGAAATCAGAGAATGTAAAATATGATAAAACCAATGGTGTAACAACTGCAGATAAAGCTGAATGTTTTGCTAAATTTACTATAAAACCAAAAGAATTAAATCCTGAATGTGATTATGCAGGAACTGTAACGTTGAAGGTAGTTGTTGAATGCAAGGATAATAAATACAGATATACAATTAATCAAATCAAACATATTAGTAAATCAGGCAAAACCACAGGTGGAAGTATTGATAATATTGTTCCTGAATGCGGAAGTATTGTGATGAGTGACTTGATATGGAAAAAAGTAAGAGGAGAATGTATTAAATGTGCAACTGCAATTACATCGGATCTCAAAGAGGCAATGCTTTTAGATAGTAAGCAGCC
>JABDBZ010000127.1 GCA_013288385.1 Bacteroidota bacterium | reverse complement strand
ATAGAGCCTGTATTTTAGATCCTAAGAAAATAGGTCTGAATTTTTTTGTTTACTGCAATGTAGTTCTTAAACAACTCTCCAAAAAAACCTTACTCGATTTTGAAAAGGCTGTAAGTAAGATGCCGGAAGTAATGGAAGTTATAAGCCTTTCCGGCAATTATGATTACATGCTCAAAGTTGTAACTGAAGATATGGAATCCTATAATTATTTTGTGATGAACAAGCTTTCAAACATTCCCAATATAGGTCATTTTCATAGTAGCATTGTTATGGCTATGACCAAAACGAGTACAGAATATCCATTGCCCGGTTTAAAGAATCAACCGTAAAAAACACTTCTCGTTTGTATTAAAATGCCACTTGTATGGAATAGAAAACCGGATATAAAAGTGCCTTTTTATATCAATCCTTTCTTTGTAATTTCAAAGTACTTTCAATGTCGTGAAAAAGGCTTTTGCTTATAGTCTACTTTTTTTATTTTTTTGTGGAAAAATGTTTTCCACTCACATTGTTGGTGGCGAAATTTTCTATGATCAAATCAACGATTCAACTTATAAAGTCACAGTTAAAATTTACCGCGATTGTTTTAATGGGCAGGCTCCATTTCCAGGGATTCACGACGGAATGTCTCCATTTGTTCCTTCTATACTTACTGTTTATTACGGAAACAATTTAATATTAGATACATTCAATATTGGCGCACCAATTGTAACCAACATTCCGCCAACAATTAATAACCCTTGCATTCATCCTCCCAATACTGTATGTGTAGAAGAAGGTGTATATACTTACACATTAAATTTACCTCCAAAGACAGGTGGTTATTATCTTGCATACCAGGTTGTGTTTAGGAACAATTCAATTCTTAACCTTCAAAACCCAGGCATGCAGGGCGCCACATATTATACATTTATTCCGGGACCGGAAATTGCATTAACAAACAGCTCTCCTCGATATGCTAGTTTTCCTCCGCTTTTTATTTGTAACAATGTTACTTTTACTTTCGATCATAAAGCAATAGACCCCGACGGAGATCAATTGGTTTATTCTTTATGCGCACCTTTCAATGCAGCAAGTTCAGGCCTTGCTCCTCCTCCTCCTTATGCCAATGTAAATTATGTTTCTCCCTTTAGTGGTTCTAATCCAATTTCTGCCAACCCCGCGTTCAGTATTAATCCCACCACAGGCGTATTAACAGGAAAGCCCAACTTGACCGGTCAATTTGTTGTAGGAGTTTGCGTTCAGGAATTCAGAGGCAATACATTAATCAATACACATTTGAGGGATTTTCAATTTAATGTTTTGCCATGCATCGTCGATATAGTAAGTGCTTATGCCAATCAAAAATCAGAATGCGAGGGAAGTACAATTACATTTACCAACTCAACCAGTACTAATATTAGTGGCATAAATTATCATTGGGATTTTGGTGATCTAACTATTTTAAGTGACACTTCCGATGCATCTAATCCTACTTACACTTATCAAGACACAGGTAAATATGAAGTGCTTCTGATTGCTAATCCCAGTAAATCATGCAGCGACACCGCAATACAAACAATATATGTTTACCCTAAGCTTGAGATAAATTTCCCTCCGGAAAATAAACAATGTTTCAAAAACAACTCCTTCAACTTTTCTGCACAAGGAGTTTATCTACCTTATGCTACTTTTAATTGGGACTTTAGTTCCAGCGCCACACCAAATACATCTACATTAAAAAATCCCGTCAATGTTACCTATAACCAACCTGGAAAATATTTTGTAACGCTTATCGCTAAGGAGCACACATGTATTGATACGTTTATTGATAGCGTGAGAGTTATTGTACCTCCAACCGCGAAAATAAATAATTTCCCATCCGTTTGGTGTGACCCTGCTACCGTAGCATTCAGTAATGGAAGCAGTAGCGATTTACCCGTAACTTATGAATGGCTTTTCAGTAATGGAAACACTTCAAAAGCTTTTGAACCCATCCAAATATTTACTCCTCCGGGAATATATTCTGCTACCTTGATTGTAAAAACTGCTTCGGTTTGCATCGACACAAGTATAGCTTCAATTCATAATATAATCGTAAACCCTACTCCACAAGCTAATTTTATTTTTACCCCAACAGTTACAACTATTTTTGATCCGGAAATATTTTTTGAAGATGCTTCCAGTGCAGATGTAATAACCTGGCATTACGATTTTGGTGATGGTAGTTCTTCTACTTTCTTCAACGAGAAACATACGTACACACTTCCGGGAACATATGGATTGAATGAAACTGTAACAAACAAATATGGCTGTAGTGATCACATTAAAAAAGAAATAAAAATCCTTCCTGAGTTTCGCTTCTGGGCTCCAAATGCGTTTACACCTGATGAAAATTTACTGAACGACTATTTTATGCCAATCGCAATCGGAGTAACTGATTATCAGTTTGATGTTTTTTCGCGATGGGGAGAATTAATATACAGCACAAAAAATCCTCAAGAAGGATGGAATGGATCCTATAAAGGAAAAGGATGTGAGCAAGGTATTTACGCATGGCAAGTAACATTTAAAAATTTAGTTTCCTTTAATAATGAAGTTCATAATGGGCACGTACTTTTATTAAGAAATAATTAATTCGAAAAAAATAACTTTTCATTTTTAAGTGCGCAGAACAAAATCTAATTTAACACCTTGCCATTTTTTTCTTTCTGCCTAATGCTCCTTTGTCTTTTACTTTTTTAATATAAACAATTGCATCAGGCACTTTACAGGCTGTACCATCTTTATTAACCTTTACAGCGCCTATTTTTTTAGAAACATTAATTGCATCATCTGTTAACGATGGCACAAATGAACCAACAGCAATTATAAAGCCATTCATTTTCGAACGTACATGATCGTCAACTTTATGAATATTTTAAGATCTAATTCATTGTCAGGTTTAATTGCAACCAGACTTGATAATGTAGCCCAGCCTGCAGTTGCAATAAAATCTTTTTTTGAATCAATCCACTCCAAAG
>JABDBZ010000126.1 GCA_013288385.1 Bacteroidota bacterium | reverse complement strand
AATTCCTTCTTTTTCAATGACTCTTTTATACGCCGCCAATTTAGAAAAAAGAAGGTCGGTGTTATTCAAATAAAAATGAATTACCAACTCCGTCATCAAAGCCAAATGGTGAATGTCTTTTCGAACAACGCCAGATAATTTAATTGAAGGATTAATAAACCGGAGTGCCTTTCGATAATTAGTAAGAGCTAAATTCATTAAACTTAAATAGTAATAACTGGTTGCTTTTTCATCAGCTGCAATATTTTCTTCGTTTTTAAAAAATTCATCTTCAAATTCTTTCAATCTAAATTTATTAGCTTCTACAGAATTATTTGAAATAATAATATCCATTCTTAATAAAACCATTAACGCAAAAATATCGTTGCTTAAAGTTGTTGCATTTTTTTTCCTTGCATTTTCTATAACAATTGCGATTTCATTTAAAAGTTTTTCCGTTTCATCGTATTTTTTTTGGTGCATATAAACAACACATAAATTTCTGATAGTTCTTAAGTATTCATTAAAATGATTTTCACGGATCTCAGGATAGTTTTCAAAAATCTCTCGGGCACGGAGAGTAAGTTTATAAGCACTATCTAATTTGCCGGAATTGATAGCCAAAAAAGCATTTATTTGATTAAAATAAATTTTTGCATTCGGACTAAATGCTTTGCCCTCATCAGAAAGAAGTGCCTGGTATTTAGTGCTGAATTCATTATTTGAACCATAGAAATAATTGGTGGTTGATTCTGCTTTAATAATAGCCCACATGCTTTCAAATTCAACCAGATTAAAATAATATTTTGAAAATCTCAGAAGCAATTTTTTATCGCTTTCAAATTCACTTTTTAAATATTCAAGATCAACAACTTTAATTGCTGCTTTTATTTTTAGTTCAATCGCTTCAATTCTTAATAAATAGCTATAACTAAATCCTTTATAAATAACCTTATTGAGGTGTTTGATTCCTTCTTTATAGAAACCCTTGTGGAATAATATCTGAGAACGTTTAATTAATCTGTTATCATTTTCATTCTCATATAATTGTTCCTTATATAAGGAAAATAAAATATCGAGCAATTTATAATATAAGCGTGTTGAATTTCCTTCGATCGTTAATTCGCTTTTTATTCTTTTTAAACTTGTTTGCTTTTCAATTTTATTGAAATCGGCCAAAAGTTTATTTGAGTTTTCGTCAAATGAAAAAGTCTTTAAGTTTAGATTAATATATCTTTTTTCGTTACGAGTTAAAGATTTTACGAGTTGAATTAATTGTTGTGACATTAGCCTTATGATAATGAATCAAATTTAAACAATACTTTTAAAATGTAATTATTTATGTTATAATATATTGTTTACTAAGTATTTACACAAATTTAAGTTTATTTAAAAAGTAATCTAAATCGATTCTTGTAATTATTTAAGCTTAATGTAATAGAACTTTGTAAGATTAAACAGACTTAAAAAAATCATAATGAGAAAAATTTTACAATTAACTTTTGGTTTATTAATAATATTAATAACCACTGTAAAAGCTCAAGTAGCAAATTATCCTTTTAGTCAATTTTCCTCTTCATATGTTGCTATAAGTGGCGGAACTGTATTTGGCAATACATCAAGTGACGATCAGTTTTTTGTTGATCCTTCAGTTCCATTAGGTGGATTTGTTTCAACAGGCGTTGGAATTCCAATTGGCTTTAATTTTAATTTTAACGGTAATAGTTTTGATATGATTGCTATTTGCAATAATGGTTTTATATCATTAGGTCAATCTACTCTAACGCCAAACCAGGTAGACATTAATACAAGTAGTTCTTATAATCCAATATCATCTACCTCTACCGGGCCAACAATTTTACAAAATAGAATTGGTGGATTGGGAATAGATCTTCAAGGACAAACGAATTCAGAACTGCGTGTTCAAACAATTGGTTCAATTCCTAACAGAACTCTTGTTGTGCAGTTTGCAGGTTATAGAGAATACGCAGCGAGCGGAGATAGTTTCGATTTTCAAATAAGATTATCTGAAACTACAAATAAAGTTGATTTAGTTTATGGAAATTTTACAACTTCCAATTCAGGATCAGCTGAAGTAGGACTAAGAGGAAGTGGATCAGATTTCAATAATAGAGATGTAACCAATCCAAACGCTTGGTCAACTTCAATTGCAGGTTCATTTAATTACTCTACTGTAAATTTCGATGCCTCAACTTTACCTACAAGCGGACAAACATACGAATGGTCACCACCTCCAGGTTGTACCGGAACTCCAGCTTCCGGAACTGCAGCAATTGCATCTGCAACAGGTTGTATAAACAGTCCTTTTGGTTTAACTGCAACAGGGTTATCGAGTGCATCAGGCTTAATCTTTCAATGGCAATCGGCTCCTGCTTCTTCCGGTCCATGGACAAATATAATTGGTGCAACTACTGTTAATTATACAACCTCTACAGCTGCGATAACATTTTATCAAATGGTTACAACATGCACAGTTAGCAGTTTATCGGCAACTACTTCAGTTGTTTCGTTTACTCCGGGTAATTGTTTTACAATGAGTAATACAACTATAACAACATGTTCCGGTTCTCTTTTTGATTCGGGAGGACCATCTTCCAATTATCAAAATAACGAAAATTATACTTTAACAATAATACCGTCAACTCCAAATTCTGTCGCATCACTTACATTTGTTTCATTCAGCACAGAGACCAATTTTGATTATTTATATATTTATGATGGTAATTCAACATCGTCACCATTAATTGGTCAGTTTACTGGATTCACTCTTCCACCAGTAATTACTGCAACAAACCTTGCCGGAATATTGACATTAAAATTTACTTCTGATTTTTCAAATACAGATCCTGGATTTGAAGCAGCTATATCATGTTACATCACTCCTACTTGTTCAGGAATGCCCTCTTCAGGTACAGCTTCAATTTCATCTACCGGTGGTTGTGGTAATACTCCTTTCAATTTGAGTGCAAGCGGCATTTCAAACGGAATTGGTATACAATATCAATGGCAATCGGGCCCAACAGCATCGGGACCTTGGACAAGTGTTTCAAATGC
>JABDBZ010000125.1 GCA_013288385.1 Bacteroidota bacterium | reverse complement strand
CCAATTGGAGACAATTTTACAATGGGGGTAGACAATGCGATTATTGCCAGCGATTTTATTAATTGTAGTGATATCATTGGAATGCATTATGATACTTTTGGACCAATTGTAATTAATAAAGAAGATGCCAAACATAAATTTGAACGCTCAGGTAAAAAATTAACATTGATGAATATTGGCGAACAACTAAAAAAATAAGTTTAATAAATAAGCAGAGCAAAACTCGCTTCACTAAATAAAAATAAAATGGGAAAAATAATTGCAATAGCAAATCAAAAAGGAGGAGTAGGAAAAACCACTTCGGCAATTAATTTGGCAGCTAGTTTAGCCGTGTTAGAATACAAAACTCTTTTAATTGATGCGGATCCGCAATCAAATGCTACTTCAGGCGTAGGTATAGATCCTGCAAATGTAAAAGCCGGTTTGTATGAATGCATAATTGATAGTGTTCATCCAAAAGATGTGATCTTGAAAACAGATACACCCAATTTATTTTTGTTGCCTACTAATGCAGATCTCGTTGGTGTTGAACTCGAGTTGGTGAATTTAACCAATCGTGAATTCATGATGAAAAAAGCGTTGGATAAAATAAAAGACAAATACGATTTTTTAATTGTTGATTGTTGTCCTTCTTTAGGTTTAACAGTTATCAATTCTTTGTCGGCGGCTGACAGTGTTATAATTCCGGTTCAATGCGAATATTTTGCGTTGGAAGGAATGGGTAAATTATTGCAAACTATTAAAATTATTCAAACGCATTTAAATACTAATTTGGATATTGAAGGTGTTTTATTAACGATGTATGATGGTCGTTTACGTTTGGCAAACCAGGTTGTGGAAGAAGTAAAAACACATTTTCAGGATATGGTATTTGATAGTTTAATTCATCGGAACACCAAATTAGCAGAAGCACCAAGTTTTGGTAAAACAATTATTATGCACGATGTTGCAGGTAAAGGTGCTAACAGTTATTTAAATTTGGCGCGTGAAATTTTACAACGCAATGGCATGACCAAAATCAGCGAAAAAAACAGAACAATTGCTGTGAGTGAACAAGAAGAATTAAGTGAGGATATATAACAAAGTTTAGAAAGTGTAAAAGTTTAGAAAGTTTAAAGTTGAATTCCGACTTCTCCAACTTTCCAAACTTTCTAGCTTTCTTAACTTTCTAACTATTTAAAAGATGAGCAATAAAAAACCGGCATTAGGAAGAGGATTAAGTGCATTACTAGAAAATGCAAAAACAGATATTACAACCAGACACGTAGGGGAGGGTTCACCACTTGTAAATACAGTTTCGTTAATCAAGATTACAGATATTGAAACCAATCCATTTCAACCGCGCAGTAATTTTGAAGAAAATGCTTTGCAGGAATTATCTGATAGCATTAAGCAGCATGGTATTATTCAGCCTATAACGGTTCGTAAATTAGGGTACGACAGATATCAGCTTATTTCGGGTGAACGTCGTTTTCGCGCTTCGCAAATGGCAAACCTGAGAGAAGTACCCGCATACATTCGCGTAGCTGACGATCAGGCAATGTTAGAAATGGCTTTGGTTGAAAATATTCAACGCGAAGATCTCGATCCGATTGAAGTTTCATTATCATACAAACGTTTAATTGATGAATGTAATTTAACACAAGAACAGTTAAGTGAAAAAGTTGGTAAACAACGCAGCACCGTAACCAACTTTTTGCGTTTATTAAAATTACCAGCTCCAATTCAAAAAGCTTTGCGTGATAGAGATATTACAATGGGACATGCCAAAGCATTAATTAATATTGATAATGATGATAGACAATTAGCAATTTTTGCTTTAGCCTTAGAACAAGATCTTTCTGTTCGTCAGATCGAAGATTTAGCCCGTGGCGAAAAAGTAAAACTGACTCCAAAAATTACGCGCGTTGAAAAACCGTTAACGATAGAAGATAAAGTAATTGCAAAAAAACTTGATGCGATCTTTAATAAAAGTTACGATTTCAAACGCGGCGCCAATGGTAAAGGGAAAATATCATTATCCTTTAGTAACGATACTGAGCTACAACACATTCTTTCTTTTTTCGGAATTGAGTAAAAACGGTTCCATCATTGCGAATGCTTCTTTTATGAAGCAATCTCATACTGACTTCATTATTCTATCATTTGAGTTTTAAAACCTGGCTTAAGATTGCTTCTTATCTCACACAAGGATTATCATACTTGGAGCTTTAGTGCCCTTGTGGCTAATTTTTATCCAGTTAGTTAGATAGAGGAAATCCCCAATAATATTAAAATTATTGCCTTTCATTTCCCGTATTTTATTAATTTTGTCGTCAATTTAAAACCAATAAATAAGCTATTTAATTGAGGGCAAAAAACAATAAATATCCATTTTTTTTAATCATATTATTTTTGATCAGTTTAATTTCTCAAGGTCAAAATAAAGTAGCAAAAGATGATTTTCCAAAACCAAAAGGTGTAAAAAATCTTTTGTTTTATGTACAACGAACAATTAATATAAACACTTTAGTTTATACATTGAACATAAATAAAAATGGAGAATTGGATACAGAAGAACCAATAAAAGTAAACTGGATAAACTATGCAAGAGACACCTCTACAGAATCTCTTAGTTATATTCAACGAAAATATGCTTACGGAATAGATGTAAAATTGGTTGACAAAGAAAAAATGATGTATGCTTTTAATTTTGTGTCTTACAAAAAGAAACCTATTTATCTTATAAAATCTCAAGCTGATAATACCTATCATGCGTATTATACTACCAAAACAGAAGTAATTTCTTTAACCCGAATTTTTATTCAAATAGAAGGTGGGTCTTTTTGGGTTCCAAAAGTAAAATTTATAGAAGTTACCGGTGTAAATCTAAAAAACGAAAAAGTAATTGAAAGAATAATTCCTTAAAGAATAAATTATTTAAGGTCTCGGAAACATTCCATCTAATAAAGAATCTCTGAATTTTCTAGGTAGTATTTTGCTTAACACAGCTAATAAATTCACATCACCTGATGGAATGATTAAATATTTTTTTGAACCTTTAGCTTGTTTTAAGATTTTAACAGCCACATCAATTGTCTTCA
>JABDBZ010000124.1:0-3041 GCA_013288385.1 Bacteroidota bacterium | reverse complement strand
ACAGAAAAAGATCTCGTTGAACATTTAATGTCTGCTGACGCTAAACGTTTTGAAATACTTTACGATTATTTTTCACCTGTACTTTTTGGAATTATTAAGAAGATAGTAAAACAAGATAAATTAGCTGAAGATATTTTACAAGAATCTTTTTTAAAAATTTGGAATAGTGCTCAGTTTTATGATAGCGACAAATCGAGGTTATTTACTTGGATATTGAATATTGCAAGAAATACGGCCATTGATTATATAAGATCAAAACAAGGTAAATTGGATAAAAAATTACAATCTGTAGATGGTTTATTAAACATAAACGAACCTCACTCTACAACGGGAAGAGAGTATGAGCATATCGGCCTCAAAAAAATTGTGACTAATTTAAAAACAGAACATACTGAAATAATCAATCTATCCTTTTTTGAAGGTTATACGCATTCAGAAATTGCTGAAAAATTGCAAATTCCTTTAGGAACTGTAAAAACAAGATGTAGAAATGCTTTACTTACAATGAGAAAATCGTTAAGTGAACACAACTAAAAATATTTTTTTAGGCAGCAACACGTTGCAAAATAACTTTGCATGGAATTTTGGAAGTAACTTTTACCATATGATTGCTATGAAGAGGAATTGAAAAATAATTTCCTTCAACTAAGTGGTTTACTTCTTCACCCACAATAATATCGCAAGTACCTTCAACTATTAAAAATTTCTCGTATTCATGATCATGAACTTCTTGCGGAGCCATTTCTTTGATCCAAACAATAGCTGTAGTCATTTCAGGTGTATAACCAATTATTTTTGCAAATAAACCATCAAATGATTCCGGAATAACCATATCTTTTCTATTCAACCATTGCGAATAATTCTCTATAGTTGACTGTTCATTTAAAACACTTGGAAAACTTGGAGTCTCTCCACTTTTCATTCTTTCTGTGTAATCGATAGTTGCCAATAAAAAAGGCTTTATTGTTATTGGGGGATCAACAGTGTGTAATTCTGTATAAAATTCTATACTATTTCTTATAGACTCTAACTCTTGTTTGATCTCAGGATATTTAGAGGCCATTTCCTCAACTTCTTTAGATTCCTGAATGCTTGCAATACCTAATATATATAGCTCCAGTATGCCAGACTCAATATATTCAGATATTTTGCTCATTCACTTATCTTTAAAATTGTTTGTTAATTCAGATATCTACGAAAATACATACTAAATGGATTTTAAAAGCTTCTCTAATAAGTCTGGGCGAACCCGGTGTAAAACATAATTGATCTATTCCTCCAATGGTTTCGCCCCTTAGCCTGGTTTGGGTATCAAATTGAGCTTCATTCCAATTAACGTTTAAAATATTTTCTACCGTTAAGCCAATTTGATAGTTTTTAATTCTGTACCTAACAACAGCATCCAACAAAAAATAACCTTTTGCTACTACCGAATTATTATTGTTCGCGGGTCTATCGTTTATATATCTGTATCTTAAACTTCCTGTTAACCCTTTTGCGGCTTTTATAGTAAGCCCTCCAACACTTGTTAATGAAGGTGCTAAAGGAATATAGTTTTGTCCGTTTGGAAGTTGCGTATATCTGCCGTGACTATAATTTACATCCAAATCAAAAAATAAAAAGTTTGTGAGTTGGTAACGAATGGACAAATCTCCTCCAAATCTTTGAGATGGTCCGTTTATAGTTGTTTTGGCTTCATCAGCCGAAAAAACTAATTCGTTAGCAACATTTATTCCCCACGCAACCGCATTTACAATCATTTTTTTGAATGGTTTAAAAGTGCTTCCAATTTCATATCCTAAAGCAGTTGGTAAAGTAGTTACATTTGGATTTGTAACAACTACTCTGGCATCGTTCGAATGAAATCCATAACCCGAACGGGCAAACAATTGTACTTGAGGTGTGAGGTTGTAATAAAAATTTAATTTCGGACTATATTTTATTTGCTGATTTTTGCCGGAGGCGGTGTCATATTTTTGTCCTCTGATATCCTGATAATTCATATAGAAAAGATCAGCTCTTATTCCGGCGTCAATATAAAATTTTTCTGTAATGTGATATGTTTCATTTAAATAAGCACTATAACTTTGTTCATATAAATTGCCGATCGAAACTGTATCTAATATTGTTCTTAGCTGCTGATGTCTCAATGCAATTTGTCCCATGTCAGCACGAGTAGTTAATCCAAAAACTGACCTTAAATTTTTACCGGCAAATTTTTTATTTACTTCGAGAGAACCATTATAACCAAATATATTTCTTCCATTATCTCTTTGATTAATACCATCTCCATGAATGGAATCATTTAGTAAAAAAGTAAAATCAGTAAATAAATTAAGTTTATAATACGAATAATAAACTTGATTTTTCATGATTGTATTACTTCCTAAAAATGTTTTTAAAATTATGTTTGCATTCGTGCGTGCAGTTTGCCCACCTTCACTTGGATCTATAGCACCAAATCGAGTAATTAAACCTTCAGCTACAGCTCTCTCTGGAATTTGACCGGAACCATTCCATGTGGCATTAAAAGCCGAAGCTTCCATTGTAAGAATATTTCTTTCTGATAATTGTCCGTAATATTTTAAGAATCCGCTGAACCGACTATAATTTTGTGGATGCACAAAATAAGAAGCTTTGTTATACATGTTTTCTGCAGTTATATATAAACTTTCTTTTCGTTTTGAAAAAATATGTTTGTCTTTTCCCAATAAATTCAGCATTCCCATAACTCTATACATACCATAATTTCCCGCTTCTACTTTTACCATATTGTCTACATAGTTTTTAGTAGAAAAAACTCGCGGCACCTGCAGTTGCAAAATCGCCATACTGTGTTGCGTAAGTTCCTTTATAAACATCGAGTTGATCAATCGATTCCTGAATCATAAAATGCGAATCTGCATATCCTTGTCCGTGCGCGTGTGACGGCATATTCACGGGCATTCCATCCCAAAAAAAAACTGCAAAGTCTGTTCCATGATCTGCATCAAAACCTCTTAGAAAAATTTGTTCTGCTTTACCTCCTCCCTGATGTTGAG
>JABDBZ010000123.1 GCA_013288385.1 Bacteroidota bacterium | reverse complement strand
GTAGCCCTTTGTTTGCTGCAGCAATATCTAACATAGCGCTAGGATCAGGTGTAGCTGCTGTTCCATTTATACCAACATTTTGAGCATCAATTTTTGTTATACTTATTAAAATACAACAAATAAATAATAGTTTTTTCATGCAAACGGGGTTTACACCTAAAGTTAATTAATTATCAATTTTCATGGTGTTAAAATTGCCAACAAATTATGAGGTCAATATTGTAGTTCTACTTCAAAAGCTATGCCATTGAAAAAAAACAGGACGGAAACTTTTAAAGCTTAAAAAGTTTCCATAGTTTTGTCCCCGAATTGTTAAAGCGTTAATTGTCCTATTCAATACAAATATGAAACAGATCTCTTTTTTTATTTTAGTTACACTTTCTTTATTTTCTTTTTCTCAAGAAAAATTTTCGCTTAGTGGATATATCAAAGATGACGAAAATGGTGAATCCTTAATTGGAGCAACCGTTGTTAAGGCAGGTACCTCAATTGGAGTTGCAACAAATGCGTATGGTTTCTATTCTATTTCTTTACCAAAAGGAACACATACAATTGTTGTTTCTTATATTGGATATGATAACTCCAGTTTTGTAATCGATCTTCAAAAAAATACAACTCGTAATATTGAAATTAATAGTGAAGGTACCCAATTATCAGAAGTTGAAATTACAGCAGAAGCGGCAGACAAAAACATTAAAAGTACCGAAATGGGTGTTGCTCGTTTAGATATTAAACAAATAAATAAAATACCTGCCTTATTCGGGGAAGTAGACCTTGTCCGGGCCATCCAATTACTTCCTGGAGTTACAACAATGGGCGAAGGTGCAAGCGGTTTTAATGTACGTGGTGGCAATATTGATCAAAATCTTATTTTATTAGATGAAGCACCGGTTTATAATTCTTCTCACTTGTTTGGTTTCTTTTCAGTGTTTAATCCTGATGCTGTTAAAGATGTAAAGTTGATCAAAGGTGGCATTCCTGCTCAGTATGGTGGTCGAGTTTCTTCTATTTTGGACATTAGAATGAAAGAAGGTAATAGTAAGCAGTTAGCGGTGAAAGGTGGTATTGGAACTGTTTTTAGCAGATTAAGTATTGAAGGTCCTCTGGTGAAAGATAAAGTGAGTTTTATTATTGCAGGTCGCCGCAGCTACATAGATGCATTGGTAAAACCCTTTGCGAAAAAAACGAGTCCAATCAAAAATGCTGATTTTTATTTTTACGACGCAACAGCAAAAATAAATTGGAAAATAAATGATAAGAATACTGTATTTGTGAGTAGTTATTTTGGACGGGATGTTTTTGGATCTTCTGCTTTTAAATTTAATTGGGGAAATGCAACTGCATCTACAAGATGGAATCACATATTTAATAATAAATTATTTATGAATGTAACGGCTTTTTATAGCAATTACGATTATTTATTACAATTTAAATTAGAGCAATTAAATCAGAGTTTTAATTGGACGAGTAATGTGATAAACTATAGTACCAAAACAGATTTTACTTATTATGCAAATAATAATAATACAATTCGCTTTGGAGCTCAGGCATTAATGTATGATTTCAGGCCATATGATGCAACCGGACAATTGGGCTCCGGTTCAAGTATTCAATTCGTAGCTCAAAAACGTTATGGATTAGAAAACTCTGTTTATTTAACCAACGAACAAAAAGTTTTACCTCGTTTAACTTTTGAATATGGTTTAAGAGTGAGTATGTATAATTATATTGGAAGCGGCACTGCTTATTATTTCAGAGATACGATTCCAAATGAACCATTGCCTTATGACCATTCAAAATCATATTCAGCCGGACAAATTATTAAAACATACATAACACCTGAACCTCGTTTCTCTGCAAATTATGTATTAAATAATTTCAGTTCTATAAAAATGAGTTATAATCGGATGGCACAATATTTACAACTAATAAGTAATACTGCCGCTAGCACGCCGTTAGATGTGTATACAATATCAAGCAATAATTTAAAACCATTAATTGCAGATCAGGGAAGTGTTGGTTATTTCCGAAATTTTAAAGAAAATATGTTTGAGACTTCGGTTGAAGTATATTATAAGTACATGCAAAATCAATTGGATTATGTAGATAATGCCGATCTCTTCATAAATGAACATGTAGAGTCACAATTAATCCAGGGCCTGGGAAGGGCATATGGTACTGAATTCTACATAAAAAAATCTAAGGGAGTGTTGGGTGGCTGGATCAGTTACACCTTGAGTAAAACAGAAAGGTTAGTGCGTGGAATTAGCAACGATCAATGGTTCAGAAGTAGGTATGACAGAACAAATTGTATCAACTCCAATTTAAATTATGATATCACCAAGCGTTGGAATGTTTCAGCAACTTTTGTTTATCTCACAGGAACACCTGCTACTTTTCCTAATTCAAAAATTCAAATTCAGAATTTAAATATTCCATACAATACAACCGGCACAAGAAATAATTATCGCATTCCATCTTACAACCGTTTAGATATTGGAGCTACCTATAATTTTAAGCAAAATGATATCCGTCGTTACAAACAGAGTATAGTTATTAGTATTTACAATGTATATAATCGACGCAATGCTTACAGTATTTTTTTCCAAACAAAACAAGGTGACCCATTACAAACAGAAGCTGTACGTTTTTCTGTGATCGGTTCAATTGTTCCTGCCATTACTTATAATTTTAATTTTTAGAAAATGAAAACGATATTTAAAATAGTATTTATTCCAATTGCGATTTTAGTTTTTGCTTCATGTCAGGATGTAGTTCAAATTAAATTAGATGAAGGATCAAAACTTTATGTGATAGACGCATTTGTAAATAATTTACGATCTCCACAAAATATAAAAGTAACAACTAACGATTCTTATTTCAGTGATAGGGAAGCACCTCCAGTTACCAATGCCAATGTAGTTTTGGTAGATCTTACAACCAATATTTCTTATAATTTTAATTATACAACAAAAGGAAATTATACCTATAGTTTAACACCAACTGATACAATTGCAAAACTTAATCATAATTATATGTTGAAAGTTACTATTGATGGTTATGTATATACATCTCAGGCTACTCAAAAACGAACTGCTGTTTTAGACAGCA
>JABDBZ010000122.1 GCA_013288385.1 Bacteroidota bacterium | reverse complement strand
TAAACAATCTCCGCTCCTGCTTCGCTATAATCTGTATCTTCAAAATGAGCTGATGCACCAGCCCCTGCCTCAATAACAACATGATGTCCGTTATTAACCAACAAGGCTACAGCATCAGGCACTAAAGGAACACGATTTTCCTGAAACGCAATTTCTTTTGGAATACCAATAAATAGTTTTCCTTTTTTTCTTGCAACTTCCAACATTTCTTCCTTTGGAGCATACACTCCCTTGGTTAATGCTATCAATGCGTCTTTACTCATTACCATGTTATTTTCTTTTAAATTTTAGTAGGCCGGACCTCTATATTTTGGTGCATTACAATCGTCGATACTTTTTCGTTTTGGTCGGTACACCAACCCAATTCTCGCTTCAAACGTTCTGTTTCTATAATTCGTAGTTACTTTTTTTAGATTATAAACATCCGGATTCCAATGATACTCATTAAACCAATTTATGTTTTTTATGAAAGGGAATTCGAAACCAACACCAACGTCGCCACTATACCAAATCAAAGGAGTAGCACCACTAAAGGTTGCATTAGCAGGTGTTGAACTTCTAAATTTATATTCTAAACGTACGCCAACCATATAATACCAATTAGATGCATAACCTAATTGATTAAAAAATTTGAGATAATTATTCCATTGAATAAAAGTGAATTTATTTGTCGCAAAACCAGATGATCGTGTTCCTGTATATGGATCTATTAAACTTTTTTCTTTATCGCCTTTGTTTGTGTAAGATGCTTCCGTTTGCCAACGAACTCTATACCCTTTTGAAAACTCTGCAAATATACCTGCACCCCAACTTAAACGTTCTTTTGCAATATAGTCAGGTGGATTATATGCATCGGGATTATTGGCAAAATCAATTGGCGTAAACTGTCTTTTATCAGCTTCTGTGTTTCTATATTTTCTTCTTGAATCGGTTAATGCACCATATACCCCAATTCCTTTAAAAAATTGTGAGAAGAGTTGTAGGTTACACAACAAAGCTAATGCAAATACTAATTTTGAATTGACTTTCATTATAAACTCATGACTTCAACAGTTGGACTAATTTTTTTTATTAAACCTTGCAAAACTTTGCCTGGTCCGCATTCAATGTATTTCATAGCACCGTCTGCTGTCATTTGTAAAACACTTTGTGTCCATTTTACCGGGGCAGTTAATTGTGCAATTAAATTTAATTTAATATCTGAAGGGTTGCTTACAGCGTTGGCCGTAACATTTTGGTAAACCGGACAAATAGGTTGATTAAAGGTTGTACAATTAATTGCAGCTTCTAACTCCACTCTGGCCGGTTCCATTAAAGGAGAATGAAAAGCACCACCAACAGGCAATACCAATGCACGTTTAGCGCCAGCCGCCTTCAATCTATCACATGCCATATTAACGCCAATAATACTCCCGGAAATAACTAATTGACCCGGACAATTATAATTTGCAGCCACAACAACTTCACCCGATTGAGTAATTTCTTTACAAATAATTTCAACTTTACTATCCTCTAAATTCAAAATAGCAGCCATGGTACTTGGGTTTAATTCACATGCTTTTTGCATAGCTAAAGCACGTTTATAAACTAATTTTAAAGCATCTTCAAAACTCAACGTTTTATTGGCTACAAGTGCTGAAAACTCTCCAAGTGAGTGGCCTGCGACCATATCAGGACTTACTTCATTTTGTTTAGTTTGATATAAGATAACTGAATGTAAAAAAATTGCGGGTTGAGTGATCTTCGTTTGCTTAAGCTCTTCATCAGAACCAGAGAACATAATTTCTGAAATTCTAAAACCTAAAATAGAATTTGCGTCTTCAAATAACTGTTTGCCCAAAGGAGAATTATCGTATAGATCTTTACCCATTCCTGAAAACTGAGAACCCTGACCCGGAAAAACGTAAGCTTTTTTCATAGTAAAACAGAAATGTTAAGATGCTAAATTTAATGGATTACACTTCATGAAGCAACCTAAACATTCACCAGTATTTAACTATTTATTGTTAGTATCAACTTTAAGTAAATTATGTACATATATTAAGAATGATAGAATTCCCATTGCAAAAAAGTAACCGGTTATATGTTTATAAGCAGGGTAATCAAAGAACTCAGTACACATCCAAAAACTATTAGCACTTATCCAGAAAAAAACGGCCACATTCACATAATACTCAGAGGTATTCAGGCTTCTATAAGCAATAAGTATAGCCATCAAAATAGTAGGTATAATCATGAATACACCTAATGGTTTAAATTCAAGTACCCAGCAAGTATCTTTTATCAGCCAAAAAAGAATATGCGAATTCTCTGTAAAACGTGGGTTTTTTAATCTTTCTAAAGAATATTTCATGTTAACTAAACCTTTAGTACTTTTAACAGTCAAATATAAGTAATTATTACATTTTTAGTGGTCGCGGCAGAAGACAAGGATATACTCTTACTTTATAAGGAAGAAAGCACTCGCAACAAGTCCTTGGAATTGTTAATTGATAAATATCAACAAAAACTTTACTGGCATATCCGTAAGATAGTAATTGATCATGATGATAGTGATGATGTACTTCAAAATACCTATATCAAAATCTGGAAAGGTCTTTTAAATTTTAAAGAAGAAAGTGCATTGTATACATGGATGTATCGTATTGCAACCAATGAAGCCCTGACCTTTTTGAGTCAAAAACAGAAGAGAAATACTAGCTCAATTCACCCTATTGAATACCAATTATCTAAATCATTGGAGAGTGACCATTACTTTAAGGGAGATGAAATACAATTAAAACTCCAACAAGCTATTTTAACACTTCCTGAAAAACAACGAATTGTTTTTAACATGCGATATTATGACGAAACACCATATGAACAAATGAGTGATATCCTCGAAACATCAGTAGGAGCATTAAAAGCCAGTTATCATATAGCAGCTAAAAAAGTAGAGGATTTTTTAACGAAGGATTAAACTTTAAAGGGAAATATCAGTCAAACTAAAAAGTGGAAAATAACAACAACATACCTAACCAATTTAATTTACCCGAAGGTTACTTCAATTCTTCTAAAGCCAGCATTCTAAATAAAATGGAATGGCTAAGGGAGCATGAAGCTTACCCTGTTTTGAGTGCTTTAAAAGGAGAGCATGGTTTTATTATTCCTGAAAATTATTTTAATGCTAATGCTTCTAAATTAGAATTGCTTGATTTTAATAAACTAAATAGTATATCCAAAGAAA
>JABDBZ010000121.1 GCA_013288385.1 Bacteroidota bacterium | reverse complement strand
CTTGACCACTGAGTCCCTTTCAGAATATTTAATGTTGCTTTCTGGGCTTCTTGATTATTTGTTTGCCCGTTATTGTTGCAGGCTGCCAATGCAATCAAAATTGTGAAGATGAAAATAAGCTGCGTCAAAATCGCTTTCATTTTAATTGTTTGCTGAATTATGGAATGCAGGCACATGTTAATCTGTTATGGCTCTCTATTAAAAAAACGAAAATTTTTATTAGAACAAAAGGAACAAAAAAGTCCATCTGATTCAATTGTCCTTTCTCTTAAACTTTTTTAGACTTTTACTTAAACTGTCTTTAAGAAATTTATTCGTTTTTTCATAATAATATATCGAATCACTTCCTTCCAAAAGAGAAAACGGAATTATATACCATTCCCCCTGCTTAATGTAATCGACTGCTTTGAGAATTGTATCGCCATAATATTTGATATTGCCCTCGAGATAATACCCCGCGCGATCCTTCGTAAAGTGCAAACCGTCAAAAGGTTTAGCAAAAATTGATAAGCGTAATGAATTAATATTTATAGTGTCAGTAATTTTTAATGGAATGTTTATTTTATTATTAATAACAAAATATGTTTCGGGAGGTAAATAAAGAATATCTCTTTCAACATCAATGAGAGAATGAATATGAAGCCAGGCTTCCAATTGCCACTTTGCAGCTTTTGTTTTATTAGGAAACGAAATGATAAGGGAGTCCTTATATATTTTGTAATTAATTATGGTGTCGTTCCAAGAGTATCTAAAAAGAAAAGGTGCCTCTTTATTCTGCGAACATTGCGTGAACAGTAGAGTCAGAATAATGCTTAATTTGATAAATATCGATTTCATGCTTTACATTATTGCTCTGTTAGTTTTATATTTTTGTGTAGTTGCATTGCATTTATTTGAAAGATATTTTAACCGGCTCTGATTTAATTGTACCGTACCAAAAGTGCTTGTCAGATGAAACAATTCCCTTGCTAAAAGTTGCTTTCATTATGGCTTGACCGTGGGGGGGGGTCTGTTTTACAGTTTCTTTCAGTGAGGCAGGTG
This sequence comes from Bacteroidota bacterium, assembly GCA_013288385.1. Classification (GTDB taxonomy): domain Bacteria; phylum Bacteroidota; class Bacteroidia; order B-17B0; family Aurantibacillaceae; genus Aurantibacillus. Next base: position 2,197 of record JABDBZ010000121.1, on the reverse strand, counting down.
GAGACCATTTCCATTTCCCCTTTTCTCTTTTCACAAGGACATCATAACTACATATTGGCCTCAAAATGCCATCATAACTACTTATTTGCCCGATGTTTTCTACTAAAATTGCAGATTTTTTTGGAGGAAGAAAGTAAATATTTATCTGCTTCCCTCCTAAATAATAAACACCCTTGTCAATAATCATAAAAGCATAATCCTTGACTATGGTATCACCATTATCACAAATAACTTCCAATTTAGCTGGACAAACATTGTCGGTTTCCTCAGGAATAAAAAAAACAAAGTGTCTACTGATAAATTTGTAAGTTCCAATTTTGGAGAACAATTAAACACAGGGTGCCAATCAATAAATATTTCTGATGTGTCAACAGACAGATAAACACAAGTATCTGAAATTATTTTTAAAAAAAGTGGTGTATGATAAAGATCTTCTTCGCCATATGGTGATTTTCTTGTTGTTCCGCCTAAGCTCCCACCTTTGTTTTGCGCAAAGAGCACGTTTTGGCAAACTAATACAAGAAATATTAAATATATTATTTTCTTAATGCTTCTCATTTTTTTCGAGTTTACCAGTTTCATCAAAATACTCCCATGTTCCGGTTTCTTTACCAAGACATTTTTTTATTTTGTACCCTTTTTTTATAGAAAACGAGTAGCCATTGTATTGACCTTTTAATTTTATTTTTCCGTTTGCCCAGTAGCAAATAAAAGGGCCAACCCTGCAATCAGAATACTTTAAACCTTCATAAACAAGTTGGTCATTTGTATTATATAATTTCATCCAAAAAAAACTTCTTTGAGTCATGTATTTATCTATAGTTTCATAGTTTGAAATATATTTTTGTTTATCGCCTTCAGGGCATTTTTCCGCTGGATAGTCACTTGAATAATTACCACCCCATGCTTTAGTTGAATTACCTTGAGAATAAGAACAGTGAACATTATAAACCTTTACCGTATCCAGTTTGACCTGCGCAAATGAAATTATAGGGAATAGTATTACAATGAATACTAAAACATTTGAAAAAATGTGGGATATACAACAAATAAATTTCATAAATATTTCATTAAATATAATAAAGTTTGGATAAGCATTTATTTCGATCTTTTTATAAACCAAATTATGCCCCGAAAATACAACCAAGCAATGGTAAGGTAACTAAAATTGCAAAAATATAAACCACTATACCTGACTCCTGCGCTATAAGCCAACCGGATATTTTGGAAATTATTATAGCAACAGGTTGTGAAATAAAACATGAAAATTTCAGCACCCAAGTGTCTTGAATATATTTTCCAAAGATCCACCATAGCAGGCCTAATATAACTCCTATCAAAAAGCCTCTAAATATATAGCGTTTCATGTTTCATCAAATTATTTCTTTGCTTTATAATTTGCCAACCATTTTTTGAGTTTTTCAACAGCTACCTTTCTTTTTTCAATTGGATCTTTATACTTTAAATCAATCTCTTTCCACCATACTCTCCATTTTTCAAGATTTTTTTTCTCGTTCTTTGGATTGTTCATCATATTATATGTTATCTCTTCAATTGCTTTGGAAGCCCTCAATCGGGTTATCTCATTTCCGGATAACATTAATTCGGTCAATGGAAGAATTGCCGGTTTACCCGATTCAATAAGGCGTCGGACAGATGGAGTAGATTCAACGTGAAGCATATCCGCATCGTCATTTATGGTGCGTATGCAAGCGCTAATTGCCTGCGGGTGCTTTAATTTACACAATTGTGTAGCAGCATTAGAACGAATGAATTGGTCGGGACTATTTAATTGTTTCAGGTATTTTTCAGAAACTGTATCTGTTTGCGCATTCACGTGAAAAAAGCTAAGAAACCCAACTAAAAAAATAAGCCATTTACAAAATATTACTTTTGCCATTATTGCTTTTGGGTTTTTTATAATATAATTGTTGACTATAAAGACACTTTTTTTGCCCCAGTCAACCATAAAATCTATCCAATTTTTTCATTTTCTTTTCATCAAATCTAGCGCATAGTAAATTTCTTAGGTTGAAATAAATATCTTTTTTTACCCAATTTGTGAATTCCGGAAAAATTTCCTTTGTGTTCAAATGCTCATAAAACGCAACTCCGGCTGAGTTCCATAATGTCTGATCTTTTTGCCTATAACATCATTCGGCAAAGTCATAAATTTTTCTAAGTTTTTCTGTATCGT
>JABDBZ010000120.1 GCA_013288385.1 Bacteroidota bacterium | reverse complement strand
TTTTTTAGAGGTCGAGAAATTGCATTTAAGGAGCAAGGAACAATATTGCTATTACGTTTCGCAAATGATTTAGAAGATTACGGAAAAGCAGAACAGCTTCCTGTTTTAGAAGGTAAAAAAATGCAAATGGTTATTGGACCAAAGAAAAAATAATAAAGGAAAAGCTCGGAAAGAGCTTTTTTTATTTGAAATAAATTCACTTAAATAATTTATAAAACATGAAAACACTAGCAACGATTATCATCAGCGGTATTTTATTTTTTCTGGCTTTAAGTTGGAAAAAAGAAAATAAAACAACAATCACTAATCCAAAACCAGAAGGTGTTTATAAATTCAAATTAAAAACGCTTGATGGACAGGAAATATCTCTTGAGAAATTTAAAGGAAAAAAATTACTCTTGGTTAATGTTGCCAGTGAATGTGGGTTTACTCCGCAATACAAAAACTTGGAAACATTGTACGAAAAGTATAAAGATAAATTAGAGGTTGTTGGTTTTCCTGCAAATAATTTTGGTGGACAAGAACCTGGCACTGCTGCTGAAATAAAAACATTTTGTACTAAAAACTATGGTGTTACTTTTCAAATGATGGAAAAGGTAAGTGTAAAAGGGGATGATACTTGTCCTTTATACAAATGGCTTTCTAACAAAGAAGAAAATGGCGTAACAAGTGATGCACCAAAATGGAATTTTTGTAAATACTTAATTGATGAAAATGGAAAGGTTATCAAATTCTTTTCAAGTAAAGTTGATCCGTTAAGTGAAGAAATTACATCTTTGCTTTAATAATAAAGCTCTATAATAAAGAATCCAGTCAACAATTCTTTGTTAAAAAATACATTTGTAAATAACTATAAATAATAGTATCTTTAAGCTATAATTTATAGCAATGAGCAAAATAGCACAAAACATACGGTTTCTAAGGCAGTTAAAAGGGTTGTCACAAGAGCAACTGGCTGACGAACTAAGTATAACAAGAAGCAGGATTGGTGGATATGAAGAAGCAAGAAATGAACCGCCAATTGATTTGCTCATTCGTCTATCTGAATATTTTCATATTGCTATTGATGCATTAGTTAGAGGTGATTTACGCAAAACCAATCTGGATGGTTTAATGAAAGTTGGTAAAAACCGTATCCTCTTCCCTATTCTACTCGATCATGAAGGCAACGATATGGTTGAACTCATTCCTTTAAAAGCAAGTGCCGGTTATTTAAAAGGTTATGCCGATCCTGATTACGTAGAACGATTACCAAAAATGCAACTTCCTTTTTTACCAACAGGTAAACACCGTGCCTTCCCTATCCAAGGAGATAGTATGCCTCCTTTAAGGGATGGAACTTATGTAGTTGGAAAGTATGTTGAGAAGTTAGATGATATTAAAAATGGAAATACTTATGTGGTGGTTACTAAAGATGATGGTTTATCTTATAAACGCCTCTTAAGCATGAATAAAAAAGAAGGTACCATTGAACTTCATTCAGATAATAAAATCTACCCGCCTTATAAAGTCAAACTCAATGAAATACTAGAAGTTTGGGAATATACCTGCTCTATCAATATGCATCAATATAAAAAAGATGAATTAAATCTTGATAGCATTATGAATATGCTCAAAAGTTTGCATGTTGAAATAGAACAGATCAAGAAAAGATAAGTCTTAATTGTAATTTGTTAATTTCTCTCTTGATAAAATAACAAGAATAATTTCTCTTGACGCTCAAACATTAGGTAACTTTATTCTGTGAAAAAATTTATCTCTTATTTTATTCAAGGCTTAATATTATTTATCCCTATAATTATTACGCTCACCATTTTATTTAAACTGTTTAATTTTTTTTCAGGCGTATTTTCCTTTTTTGGAATTGTAGGAAACCCAATATTGAACACTCTATTGGGTTTACTAATCACAGTAGGCTTAATTACAGCTTTAGGAACACTCGCTTCTTTATTCGTATTTGGGAAATTTTTTAAAGTCATAGAAGATAAATTAGAACATGCGCCATTTATTCGACATATCTATTCTCCTATAAAAGATTTTACAAATGCGTTTATGGGTAATAAAAAACGTTTTAATCAACCTGTATTGGTTCAAACCAATCCACAATCAAATATTGAAGAAATGGGTTTTTTAACTTGTGAAGACATGAAGGATTTAAATATAAAAGATAAAGTTGCTGTTTACTTGCCTTATTCGTATTCATTATCAGGCCGACTGATTATTGTTCCGCGTAACCAATTAAAAAAAATTGAAGCAGATCCTGCGGAGGCAATGAAGTTTGTAGTGAGTGGTGGCGTATCTGATGTTGACTAATATCTACATTCAATTATTTAGTATCTAATTATTTTTTAATTTAGCATTATGTCGCATATCTTAAACATCAATAACGTATCTAAAGTTTATTCGGGTAATGTTGCTTTAAATAAAGTAAGTATTGATATACCGAGACAAAGTATTTTCGGTTTACTTGGACCAAATGGTGCTGGGAAAACATCTCTTATTCGAATCATTAATCAAATAACCGGACCAGATACCGGAGAAATTTTATTTAATGGTGAAAAACTATCTTCAAAACACATTGAAAAAATTGGCTATTTGCCTGAAGAAAGAGGCTTATTCAAAAAAAATGCGTTTCGTCAATCACTAAAACTTTTTGTTCTGTTTTCTCTGCCTGGGTCATTTTAATAATAACACCTAAAAACCCTGTAATTAAAAGGGGTGCCAACAGAGTCATGATAATAAAAGTTTTATTGGTTATTTTACTTTTAATCTCACGTTTAATAATCAATATTAATTTGTTCATGTAAATGCGTTTTGATTATTTATTCAGTATAATTACTTTTTGTGCCAAGTGATTCGTCATCGTTTTTATTTACTTTCATAATAAAAATATCGTTCATGCTTGGTATGATTTCATTAAAACTCACTAACTCACAAGTTGGAAGTACTGCATTGAGCATTCCGTTGGCTGTAAAATTATTAAGAAGCTTTATGGTAAACACATTTGTATCATCTTCTACTTCTTTATTCAAAATTTCTGCACCAGTCCACAAAGCATTCGTAAAGCCCATCACATTACCTTTAAACGCCACTCTGTAGGTATTGGTTCTAAAGTTTTTCCTGATTTCTTTTACCGAACCGTCCAATATTTTTTCTGATTTATTTATGAGTGCAATATTATCGCAAAGTTCCTCAACACTTCCCATGTTATGTGTAGAGAATATGATCGTAGTTCCTTTTTTCTTTAATTCTAATATTTCATTTTTTATTAATTGAGCATTAATGGGATCAAAACCACTAAATGGTTCATCGAGAATTAATAATTCAGGCTCATGTAAAACGGTAACAATAAACTGAACC
>JABDBZ010000119.1 GCA_013288385.1 Bacteroidota bacterium | reverse complement strand
GATCGCATTCTAAAATTTCTTTGACATTTTGGCCAATGTAAAGTTTACCTAATGATTGAAAATTTGGTAAACCATTTAGAAATAGGATTCTATCAGCTAATTTATCAGCATGTTTCATTTCATCAATAGATTCTTCATATTCTTTTTCAGCTAATTTATTGATCCCCCAATTTTTGAGCATTTTAGAATGAAGAAAATACTGGTTAATGGCAACTAGTTCGTTACTTAAAATGGTATTTAGATGTGCAATCATCTGTGGATCAGTTTTTAGCATAGGGCGGATCTCTGTAATAATTATTTTACTAGTTTATGGAATTTACTAAGTAAGTCAAGAATAATGTTTCAAGAAATAATTACCAAAACCGCTGATTTGATTTTGAATTGGCAGAATTTATAATTTTAATGTTTTCGATAGGAATACTATGTTCACTGTATTCACAAACTAATTCATTAATGCAATCTATACAGCTACCACAATCGGTCGCAACACCGAGCTGTTCTTGAAGCTCAATGACATTTTGAGCGCCATTCTCAAGAGCATCAATAATTTGTTTATCAGTTATTTGCTTACAAACACAAACGTACATTATTAATATTATTAGGTTTATTTTATTAATATAAATAATATTAAAACCCAAATGAGAATGATTGTCAATAACATTAAGTTTTTTTACTATAAATGCTTGTTTTTCATTAGAAAGACTTTATATTGTCTATATATTAATATTAAGCGTTACTAATGTCTTATAACTTATTGTTTTTATTTTTTCTTATATTTTACATTATGGAGTTGCTATGAGCGTACTAGTTGGTCGTAAGGCCCCTGATTTTACTGTCCCTGCGGTTTTATCAAATGGTGAGATTGTCAATAATTTTAATTTAGCCCAGTCTATTAAAGACAAATATGGGTTAATATTTTTCTATCCTTTAAATTTTACTTTTGTTTGTCCTTCTGAGCTGATTGCACTTGATAAACGGTTACCAAAGTTTAAAGAGCTAGATGTTGAAGTAATAGGTGTATCTATAGATTCACACTTTTCTCACAACCAATGGCGTAATACCGAAATTAATAATGGCGGTATAGGGCAAGTGCAATTCACTTTAGCTTCTGATATGACCCATTCAATTTGCCAAGCTTATGGAATTGAACATCCTGATGCTGGCGTGGCATTTCGAGCTGCTTTTTTAATAGACAAAAAAGGCATAGTGCGTTCACAAATCATAAACGATTTACCATTAGGACGCGATATTGATGAATTATTAAGATTAGTTGAAGCTCTACAATTTCATGAAAAACATGGAGAGGTATGTCCTGCTGGTTGGAAACGTGGCGATAAAGGAATGGTTGCGACACCAGATGGGGTTGCAAAATATTTATCTACACATCAAGAAAGTTTATAAAATTATTTTATAGACAATTTTTTTTAATAATGATAGTTTAAAGCGAGTGATCGCCTTTTTTTTTTGTTTGTTGTAAGGGATAGTATGTACACTAAAAATAAATATTTAAAAAATAATTCATTATTCAAATCACTTTTCTTAATTTTTTTTGCAGCTAATACTACTTATGCGATATCTGGTGCTGAACTAAAAAAAGATTCTGATGATGTCGAATTAACTAGAAGATTAGATGCTGTTGGCACAGGTCCATATTTTGGCATTGGTAGTGAATACGATGGTTCTGATTTGGTTGTATTGCAACCAAATATTCATAAAGATCTTGGTATATTAAAACAGCAACAACGCACTGCACGTTTTACAGGTGAAACTTGTGGGCCAAAAAATCCTTATGTCCAATTAAGCGGTTTCTTGGAAGCTCAAGCAACGCTTGAAACTGAATCACGCAATCATATTAATTTAACCGCATCTAACCTAGATCTTTCGGCCTGGGTAAATAAATATTTTTCTGCTTATACTAATTTTGGTGTTGATACCGATGATACTTCCGAACAAAATTTTAGAATGATCCTAGGTTTTATTACTATTGGTAATTTAAATGTATCACCATTTTATGCTTCAGCAGGACAAATGTTTGTGCCATTTGGTAGTTTTAGCACCGGTACTTCTTCTATAGGTGCAATTCCACGAAGCATGGGAAGAATTGTTGAACAGGCTATTAGTGCAGGTTATTATTCAGAAAGAAATGGCTTACATATTACTGGTGCAGTATACGATGGTAAAACGCAAAATTCTAACCATCGAAATGTTGATCAATTTGCTGGTACAATTTCACATAATATAAATTTTAATATTCAATCTATACCAAGCAGTTTAAAAACTGGGGTTAGCTATACGAATAATATTGCAGATGCAGCAGTTCTAAGATCAATTTTTAAAAGAAATGCCTCTTTACGTCATTATGTTCCAGGTATTGATGTTTTTGCAAAATTCAATTTTGGCCCAATAGTATTACGCGAAGAATATGTCACTGCTCTAGAAAAATTCAATAAAACTGATATTACCCAAAACGGTCATTCAGTTAAACCAGGAAGCTTTTTATCCGAAATAGAATACGATACATATATATATGGGAAAGGAACAGCTTTTGTTCTACATTATTCACGCATTTTCCAAGGTGCCTTAGCATCGCCAATTAAACACCAATATGGTTTTAATACAACAGTAAATGTTTTAAAAGACACTATGGTAAGTTTAGAATATGCTATTAGATCTAGCTATTCCAATCATAATCTTTTACCAACGCCAACTGCTACAACATTTACGAATTTAAATCCTTTTGTAGTTTCGTCGTTGAACAGTTCTTTTAGTGGACGAAATAAAAGTGTATTAGTATTGACATTAGATTTGTTTTTCTAATAATATTTTTACTGTATTTTTTGAAACTTGTCATTTCAGTCAGCACAGTTAATCCCAATTCACTGTGCTTGACAAAGATGATTGCTAAATCAAATCAGCGCATTTATTTACTATATTACAAAATAATTCTGCAGTCTTAGTAGCATCATAAAGGGCACCATGTGCTTGTTTTTCATCAAAGTCAATTTTGGCTGCTAAACAGGCTCTTGCTAGAACGCTTTGTTTATATAATAAGGCCCCTAAAGTTGCTGTATCAAATGTCGTAAATTTGTGAAATGAATTTAACTTAAATAATTTTGTACGTTTAACTGCTGCTTGAATAAAATTTAAATCAAAAGTAGGATTATGTCCTACTAGTACCGCGCGCGTACAATTAGCTGCCTTTACTTTTTCATTAATTACATTAAAAGCCTGGGTAAAAGCTTCATGTTCGGTAATTGCAAACCTAAAAGGATGATAAGGCTGAATTTTGTTAAACTCCAAAGCACTATTATCAATATTAGCGCCAGGGAAAGGTTTTATATGATAATGTAAGGTATCAGTAATTATTAATTGCTTTGGGTTAGTCTCATTAAATCCTACAAAAACAAAAGCTATTTCTAATAAGGCATCTTTATCGCAGTTAAAGCCGGCAC
>JABDBZ010000118.1 GCA_013288385.1 Bacteroidota bacterium | reverse complement strand
GTGCATCTGGCGCAAAAGATGGTTTTATTAAATTAATTTTTGATGCCAAGTACGGCGAAGTTTTAGGTGCTCATATGATTGGTGCAAACGTTACCGAAATGATCGCTGAAATTGTTGCAATCAGAAAATTAGAAGCAACAGGACATGAATTAATTAAAACAGTTCATCCACATCCAACTATGAGCGAAGCCATTATGGAAGCTGCTGCAGCTGCGTATGGTGAGGTTATACATTTGTAATGAAAATTAAATTAGCTATATTGCTCTTAGTTGTTGGGTTGATTATCATCTCCTGCAAAAAGGAAGATAAACAACCTGCACCAACAACAACCAATACCACTGGTGGAAGTGGAAGTAATTATTATCCTGCGAGTAGTGCAACTGTTTTCAGCGGTATCTTCACCACAGGTAATTATGTTGGTTCTACAATTGTAGGTTCAACAACATATACTTTCGATGCAAATGATGCAAGAGCATATTTTTCAAATTCTCCACAACAATATATCAATACAACAACTGCGGTTACAGTAAATAAAGTTTACCTTAACGGAGATTCGTTATCGTATAATTCGTCTTATAAATATTATACAAGCATAAACTCTGTTAGTCTTGTTTCTGAAACATGGTCAGTGAGCGGAGCTAATGGAATTGGAACGTTTTCCATTACAAATAATTTTATAACACCAAGCGCTACGGGCTATTTGGCATTGCCAGACAGTATTAGTTTATCTTCCGGATTTACAGTTACCATCAATAACGTTTCAAATGCGTCTTCTGCCAGCATATTTCTTTCCGATGGAGGTACAGGTTTTTATACAGCAAATTTGCAATCGGGTAATAATACACTCACTATTACACCAGCAAATCTAAGTGGTGTTTCAACAACAACAAATGGCAACTTAGCTTTGCTTCTTTCAAGCAAGAAAGCTTATACAATTTCAAGTAAGGATTACCAGTTCAACCGGGAATTTCAATTCAACAAATCTGTTAAGATCAAACCTTGATGAAACAAAAAAGCCCCGAATTTCTTCGAGGCTTTCAATTAATTGTATTTTGAATTAACTTTTATCTTCTTTTTTACCTTTTTTAGGTTTACTAGGTTTAACTGTACTTACAACAATCTCACCTTTTTCTTTGTTATAATCCACTTCAATCTCGTCTCCTTCAGCTAAATTATTTTTGATCATTTCTTCAGCCATCGGATCTTCAAGATATTTTTGGATCGCACGTTTTAATGGACGAGCACCATAGTTTTCATCGTATCCTTTTTCAACAATAAAATCTTTTGCCGCATCCGTGATTTTAATAGTGAATCCTAATTTTTGAATTCTACCAAACAAATTACCTAATTCAATATCAATAATTGTATGAATATTATCTTTAGATAAAGAGTTAAACATAATCACATCATCAATACGATTTAAGAATTCGGGAGCGAATGCTTTTTTCAATGCACTCTCAATTACACCTTTTGTATTTTCTTCTACACCCTCCATTTTTGTTTGCGTACCGAACCCAACACCTTGTCCGAAGTCTTTTAACTGACGTGCACCAATGTTTGATGTCATAATGATAATCGTGTTTTTGAAATCAATCTTTCTTCCTAAACTATCAGTTAGCATACCATCATCTAATACTTGTAATAACATATTGAAAACATCAGGATGGGCTTTTTCAATTTCATCTAATAAAACAACAGAGTACGGTCTGCGACGAACTTTTTCAGTTAACTGTCCACCTTCTTCATATCCAACATATCCCGGAGGAGCACCAATTAAACGAGTGATCGCAAATTTTTCCATGTATTCACTCATGTCGATACGAATAAGTGCATCGTCATTTCCAAATAAATGGCGAGCCAAAACTTTTGCTAATTGAGTTTTACCAACACCGGTTGGACCTAAGAAAATAAATGATCCAATTGGTTTGTTCGGGTCTTTTAATCCTGCTCTGTTACGTTGAATTGCTTTTACAACTTTTGCAACGGCAGCATCCTGACCAATAACTTTTCCTTTTAAAGTTTCACCCATCTTAACCAATTTATCACTTTCGTTTTGGTTAACACGCGTTACAGGAACACCACTCATCATACTCACAACTTCAGCTACATCTTCTTCAGTAACAGTTACACGATTTGCTTTGGTTTGTTCTTCCCATATTTTTTTCGCAGCTTCTAATTCAGCCTGCAAAGTTTTTTCTGTATCTCTTAAACGTGCAGCTTCTTCGTACTTTTGACTGCGAACAACTTGATTTTTCAATTCTTTGATATCTTCAATTTTCTTTTCGATATCTAAAATATTTTGAGGCACATGAATATTTGTAATGTGAACTCTGCTTCCTGCTTCATCTAAAGCATCAATCGCTTTATCAGGTAAATGCCTGTCGGTAATATAACGCGATGTTAAACTAACACAAGCTTTTATTGCTTCAGGTGTATAAGTTACATTGTGATGATCTTCATATTTCGATTTAATATTATTTAAAATTTGTAATGATTCATCTTCAGTTGCCGGTTCAATAATTACTTTTTGGAAACGACGCTCTAAAGCACCATCTTTTTCGATGTACTGACGGTACTCATCTAAAGTAGTTGCACCTATACATTGTATCTCGCCGCGCGCTAAAGCCGGTTTAAACATGTTACTGGCATCTAAACTTCCACTTGCACCTCCTGCACCAATAATTGTATGAATTTCATCAATGAATAAAATTACATCCGTGTTTTTTTCCAATTCATTCATCACCGCTTTCATACGTTCTTCAAATTGACCACGGTATTTTGTACCTGCAACTAAACTTGCCAAATCTAAAGTCACAACACGTTTGTTGTATAAGATCCTGCTTACTTTGCGTTCAACAATACGCAATGCTAAACCTTCTGCAATACTTGATTTACCAACACCTGGTTCACCAATTAAAATGGGATTATTTTTTTTACGACGGGATAAAATTTGTGATACACGTTCAATTTCTTTTTCTCTTCCAACAACAGGATCTAATTTTCCATCCTCTGCCATTTTGGTTAGGTCTCTCCCAAAATTATCTAACACAGGTGTTTTACTTTTTGTTTCACCCGGTTTTTTTTGTGAGCTGCTCGCACCACCAAAAGATGAAGCTTCTTCATCTCCATCATCGTCATTACCTCCTGCAGTTGAATCTTCAATTTTATTTGGATTCTCTGTAAAGCCCTCTAACTCTGCACGCACAGCGTCGTAGTCAACTCCAAATTTCAATAAACTTTTAGTTACAATATTATCCTGGTCTTTTAAAACACATAATAATAAATGTTCAGTTCCAATTTGTACCGACTTAAAAGTCTTTGCTTCCAGGTAAGTTAACTTCAATGTTTTTTCAGCTTGTTTTACTAATGGAATGTTTGCGAGATTGTTTGATTTTCTTAAACCAGGAGTTAATCCTTGCTCAATCATTTTTCTTAATTCAGATGAATCTACTCCCAAACCCTTTAGTAATCGCATACC
>JABDBZ010000117.1 GCA_013288385.1 Bacteroidota bacterium | reverse complement strand
GCTGCTGCTCCTGCATCTGGCACCGCGCCAGTTGCAATAGTTGATACTGCCGCCAAAAGAGCCGCTGCACAAGCCACTCCAGGAAAATAATTCTTTTTACTTAGACTATTGCTTGTATAAGCTTTTTAAGTCTTAGCTTTGATATTCTATTATGGAAATTACAATTGAAAAAGTTTTGGATGCATTACGTTATGTTGATGATCCTGATTTAAAAAAAGATCTTGTAACCTTAAACATGATCAAAGATGTTGTGGTTGATGGTAAAAACATTTCTTTTACTGTTGTTTTAACTACACCAGCTTGTCCTATGAAGGACATGATTCACAATGCTTGTATGAATGCGATTTTACATTATGTAGATAAAACTGCTATTGTAAAAATAAATATGACGGCTACAGTTACCAGTAAAAAAGAAAAAGATGAAACAACCTTACGTGATGTAAAAAATATTATTGCCGTTGCGAGTGGTAAAGGTGGCGTTGGGAAAAGTACAATTGCTGCAAACCTAGCACTGGCTTTAGCAAGACAAGGAGCAAAGGTTGGAATTGTAGATGCTGATATTTATGGTCCATCACAACATATTATGTTTGGTGTTGAAAATGATGCACCTGGTCCAGGACAATTTAACGGCGTTTCGAAAATGAAACCTGTTGAAAGTTATGGTGTAAAAATAAATTCGGTTGGTTTTTTGGCAGGTCCAAATCAAGCTGTAGCATTACGTGGACCAATGGCCACAAAAGCATTATCACAATTATTTTATGACACCGTTTGGGGTGAATTAGATTATTTAATCGTTGATCTTCCTCCTGGCACAGGTGATATCCAAATTAGTTTATGCAGTCAGGTTAAATTAACCGGAGCTGTGATTGTTTGTACACCACAACCTGTAGCCATTTCAGATGCTCGTAAAGGAATTGCTTTATTTCAAATCCCACAATTAAATGTGCCTATCTTAGGATTGGTAGAAAATATGGCTTGGTTTACACCGGAAGAATTACCAAATAATAAATATTATATTTTTGGAAAAGATGGTGTAAAAAAACTGGCTGAAGAAATGCATATTCCTCTGTTGGGTCAAATTCCCCTTGTACAAAGCATCAGAGAAGGCGCTGATAATGGAAAACCATCCGTATTAGAAAAAGATTCGGCACAAGCTTTAGGATTTATTGAATTAGCACAAAATGTAGCACAACAAGTTGCCATAAAAAATGCAGATATGGTTGTGGCTTAATATTTATTAGAACGAAAAATTGTATCTTCGGTAAAATTTTAAAATGGACGCATTACATAAAAAAGTTGAAGACGCTTTAAACACCATAAGACCCTATTTGGAGGCTGATGGAGGTAATGTGGCTGTTGTTGAAATAACTTCTGATCAAATTTTAAAATTAGAATTAACCGGAGCTTGCAAAACGTGTAATATGAGTCACATGACCATGAGAGCAGGTATTGAAGAAACCATTAAGCGTGCAGTACCTGAAATTAAAGGTATCGAATCTGTGAATCAATAATTTTATTTCTAGCATTTATGAAATTAACACAAAAATTAAAAGAGAGCAAAAGCACCCTTTTTTCAATTGAGATTTTACCACCATTAAAAGGAAAAAGTATTCAAAGCATTTATGACGGCATTGATCCTTTAATGGAATTTAAACCTGCATTTGTTGACGTTACTTATCACCGCGAAGAATATATTTACAAAAAAAGAGATGGTGGTTACCTCGAAAAAGTGAGCATTCGTAAGCGTCCCGGTACTGTTGGAATTTGCGCTGCGATAATGAATAAATATAACGTTGAAGCAGTTCCACATATTATCTGTGGTGGTTTTACACGTGAAGAAACAGAAAACGCATTGATAGATCTTCAGTTTTTAGGTGTAGATAATGTTTTAGCATTAAGAGGAGATAGCATTAAAACTGAGCCTGCTTTTGTTCCTGAACCGGGTGGACATCATTATGCGCTTGATCTGGTTAAACAAATCACCAGTATGAATAAAGGTTTGTATTTGGATGATGACATGAAAGATGCGGCACCAACAAAATTTTGCATGGGCATTGCAGGTTATCCCGAAAAACATTTCGAAGCACCAAACTTAACAAGTGATTTAAATTATTTAAAAGCAAAAGTTGATGCAGGAGCCGAGTATATTGTAACGCAAATGTTTTATGATAATAAAAAATATTTCGATTTTGTTGAACTCTGTAAAAAGAAGGGTATTAATGTTCCAATTATTCCGGGACTAAAAATATTATCAAGCAAAAAGCAAATTGTAACTTTGCCCAAAATTTTTCATATCGATATTCCGCAACCATTTTATGAAGAACTTTCTAAATGCAAGGATGATAAGCAAATTAAAGAAGCAGGTATTAAATGGTGTATTCAACAATCTAAAGAATTAGTAAAAGCAAACGTGCCTTGCTTGCATTTTTATACTATGGGTGCTTCAGATGCAACTAAAGCAGTAGCTAAAGAAGTGTTTTAATTCTCTCCTCAGTGTTATCTATAGAACTCCAAACGTCATGCTGAGCGGAGTCGAGGCACGCGTTTGAAAATAAAATAAATCATGAGTTACCATTTTTATACCGGAGAAATTTTGCTAATTGATAAACCAATTGGCTGGAGCAGCTTTCAAACCGTTAATAAAATTAAACACGGTATAAAAAATCATCCTTCATTTATGCATGATGGAATAAAAATAAAACCTAAAATAGGGCATGCCGGAACATTAGATCCTTTAGCTACAGGTTTGTTAATTATTTGTACTGGTAAAAAAACCAAAGAAATAAATAATTTTATGGGGTTAACAAAAGAATACACCGGCACTTTTTTTATTGGCGCCACTACTCCATGTTTTGATTTAGAAAAACCTATTGATCAAACTTATCCAACCGAACATATTACAAACGAATTAATTTTAGAAAAAGTAAAAACATTTATTGGTATACAAGAACAAGTGCCGCCGATTTTTAGTGCTGTACAAATAAATGGTAAACGTGCATACGCTTTAGCCCGTGCAGGCGAAGAGGTAGAATTAAAACCAAGACAAATTGAAGTTTTTGAATTTGAAACTACAAATATTCAACTGCCCATTATTTCCTTTCGCATTATATGCAGTAAAGGAACTTACATTCGCAGTATTGCTCGCGACTTCGGCCTAGCCTTAAACAGCGGCGCGCATTTAACTTCTTTACGTCGTACAAAAATTGGAAATTTTAATGTGAAAACTGCTGTTGGTCCGGAGGAGTTTGTAAAACAATTTCAAAAATAAATCCCGCATAAAGCGGGATTTATTGTGCGGGTGAAGGGACTCGAACCCCCACGTCTTTCGACACCAGATCCTAAGTCTGGCGCGGCTGCCATTACGCCACACCCGCTCTCACTATTCGTAATTTTAATGAAGAATAGATTTTTTTAGGGACACAAATGTAACAAATTTAAATTAATGTTGAATGATTAATTTTCTACTGCTTTTTTTGCCATTTAATTCAAGTGTTATTAAATAGGCTCCATTGCTTAAATCAGATAAATTAAATTCATTCAATGTGTTTTT
>JABDBZ010000116.1 GCA_013288385.1 Bacteroidota bacterium | reverse complement strand
TTATTTTCAACCAACAATTATAAATATATTGGTTTTTGGGACGCTGATCTCGCAACACCATTAGATGAGATAAATGAATTGCTGAACAAAAGCAAAAATGATGCGATATCTATTTTGATGGGCTGTCGTATTAAAAGACTTGGAACTAAGGTGGAAAGAAAAGCAACGCGGCATTTTTTTGGAAGGATATTTTCTACATTTGCGAGTATCATATTAAAATTACCGGTTTACGATACGCAATGCGGTGCCAAATTATTTCGTTCAGATATGGATGAATTGTTCAAAGAGAAATTTATCACGAAATGGCTCTTTGATGTGGAATTGTTAGCCAGGTTTAGAAATACTTACGGAACGGACGCTTGCTTGAATAATATATTGGAGGTGCCGCTTAATGTTTGGGAAGATAAGGGAGACTCAAAATTGAAGTTTACTCATATTTTAAAAGTTCCGTTTGAATTATTAAAAATACGTAGAAAATATAATCGTGGGTAAAGCAAACTCAGCCGTAAAAATATTTGTCATTTATCTTCTGTTGGCATTCCCATCTTTTTATTTCGTTTACAAGTTTGGTGACCCAAATTTCGGTTGTCGGGATTTTTTTGATTATTATAAATTATTCAAAAATATGGATCTGGATGGGGTGGATGCGCCTTTTAATATGCGCCTACTGAGTACTTTCTTTGTTCATGTGTTTTATAAATTAGGTTTACATTACGATACAGAAACAGTTTTTGATGCATTGGCTTTGGATAGGAATATATTTTTCTGCGCTGTTTTCTTTAATTATTTATGTGTTGCGGCAACAAGTTCTGTTATTTACTTCACCGCAAAAAAACATTTTAAAGATATATATCTCGCGATAATCGCTGGTATTCTTTATTTATTAGGCTTTGGGACATTATTTTTTGTGTTGATGCCTATTACAGATGCCTTGTCTATTTTACTTTTTGCTTTGGTTTTACATGGGTATTTGTCAAAAAACTATAGAATTTTTGCCCCATTAATCCTATTGATATTTCAACGTGAGTATATATTTCTAGCTTTGGGTTTAATAGCAGTTATTGATTATTGGAAAGTACGTGAAAAATATTTTTTAAATATTTTTATCATATGCGTTGTTTGTTTTGGGGTATACATGATCCTTAGAAAAACCATTTTTTATACATCTAGATATGATCACCAGGCTTCTACTGCTTTTTTCTTAGACTCTATCTTACATATCAAATTCCCTTTGATTCCATATATAAAGCAAACCCTAATGACAATGAATATTTTTATTTTATATGTTTTTGTTTTGATATATAAAAAATATAAGGCATATACAATAGATTTGTTTGGTCTTGTAAAACTGTTGGCTTTATTTATTCAGATCAATGTGATTAGTTTTGCTGCTGTATTTGGAAACAATACGGGAAGGTATTTTTACATTTTGGTGCCATTTGTTATTTTTCAGCTTATAAAAGAAATTCATACTACCAATAATTAATAAATGGAGATTAGTGTTGATCCAATAAAAGTAGATCGGAAAAATAAATGGATAACATTTTTTATTTATTTTTCTATTTTTATAAATTCCATTGTCCTATTTAAAGAACCTTTTGAGTTTTATGTCGGTTATTTAATATATTTAATATTACTCCCAATTTTTCTGGTACGTTATGGATTTAATAAATATTTATTTATTATTTTCTTCGTATTACTCGTCAATGGAGTTTTTAATATTATTATTGGAAACGATACAGCCGGCCAATTCATTAAAGTTTTTACCGGATTATTTTTGTCTTATTTTTTTTATTATTATGTTATACTTGAATTTAAATATGATGTTGAGCAATTATTCAAATGGTATTTGTATGGTTGTTATATTGCTGCTATTTTAGGAATTATTCAATTTGTTTCATTTCAACTAAATTTTTTTTGGGGCTATAATTTTCATTGGCTTTTTAATAAATGGGGTGTAGCTAAGGGAGGTAATTTTGGTATCCGTGTAAACTCAGTATTTGGAGAGCCAACATATTTAGGTGCCGTATTATCTGCTGCCTTTTTTGTTTCAATTTATAACCTTTTTAAAAAGGAACCTTATTATTTAACCCGTTTTCAAAGTGCCATAATTGTTGTTGTTTATATTCTTTCTTTTTCTGGATTGGGACAAACAGGAATTTTTCTCTCTTTAATTTTTTTAGCTATTAACTTTGGATTAGTGCGTTATATTTTTATTGCTATACCAGCGGCTTTACTATTATTTAATTTATTATATAATAATTCTAAAGATTTTAGAGAGCGGTATGATGGGGTTATACAACTTTTTACAACTGGTAAGTTTGAATTAGGAAAAACGCATGGTTCATCATTTATATTATACAATAATTACGTAGTTGCTATGGAAAATGCTAAAAATAATCCATTGTTGGGTTCTGGTATTGGCTCACATCCTATAGCATTTGAAAAGTATTCAATTGGCAAAAAAATAAAGGTTTATGGATTCAATTTAAATTCGGCTGATGCAAATTCAATGCTTTTACGCTTAATATCAGAAACCGGACTCTTTGGAGTAGTTATTTTTTTGTTTATTATTTTTAAATATTATGTAAAGCGAGATGAAAATAATGACACATTTCATTGGTTGGTTAGCAATGGCGTTTTAGTAATGATACTCCTTAATTTATTTCGGCAAGGACATTATTTCATAAATGGATTTCCTTTTTTTGTTATATTATATATTTATAATTCCATTTCGTACCAAAATCATTTGGATAAAAGTAAATTAATAACAGATGTTTCTGAAGCTTAGAATTATTTTTGTTTTTTCAAATGCTTCACTTTTCTTTCCTTCATGTTCAGTATTTCTATGAACATAGCAAATCCTAACGCAACATAAGCGTAGTTTTTATTCAACTCAAAGTGGTCCTCTTCTGTAACTGTAAAGTTATACGAATCTATCAGGGCCTCCGCCACCAAAACACCACCAATCACCAACAAAAAGGCTAAAGCAATTGTTTTTATTCCTTGATTGCGATTAATAAAATCCGCCACGACCCCACTAAACAACATCATCAAAATCATTGAAATAATTACTCCTCCAATCATGATCACTACTTCCCCACTTACACCAACCGCAGCTAAAATACTATCGAAGCTGAAAATAAAATCAATGATAATTATTTGAGTGATAATTGCTGCAAAAGTATTTTTTACGTTTTTGTTATCTTCATCCGATTCATCTTCCTGATGAATTTTTTCTTTTATCTCTTTCCAGGTTTTATAAAGTAAAAATACTCCTCCGGAAAATAAAATCAATCCTTTTCCTGAAACACCATAAGGACCAATATTAAACAATGCATCTTTTAAATGCGCAATCCATCCGATAAAACACAATAAAATTGATCGCACAATTAAAGCTAAACTTAAACCAATAATGCGCGCATTATTTTGTGATTCACGCGGAAGTTTATTTACAGCAATAGATATAAAAATGATGTTATCAATTCCCAAAATAATCTCTAAAACAGATAGCGTAATTAAACCAACAATACCTTTTACCGTAAAAAGAATTCCAAAAATGGA
>JABDBZ010000115.1 GCA_013288385.1 Bacteroidota bacterium | reverse complement strand
GATTTTACGTTACCGCCAACAGTTTGCAAAACATCATTCACTTCTATTTTCACTTCTGTTTTACCAATATTTTTACTTCCTCCAAAAATAGAGATCGGTAATTTTACTTCTTCAGTAACACTTAACACACGCGGTAGAGTTCCTAATACCATCAAAGGTGCTTTTACAGGTGTAGTTTTTTCTGCAATACCATAGGCGGCTTTGTAACCCGCAATAAGCATAGTTCTCACAGACCCAACATACATTGGCATTTTAAAACGGATTGTTTTTTTATCACCTTTATCTAAATGGTACGGTCCAAAAAATCTCACCATTGGTTTAAAACGATTTGCTTTTGCACCATCATCACTAACTTCACTTCCATCACCACCAATACTTAAGATGCGTTCAAGATCGGCACCAAATGCACCAATCACGTTGTCGTAAATATCCCAGGTTTTTACACCCAAAGCTTCTTTAGAATAAAAAGTATTCCATGGATTAGGCGTTTTAAATCGGGTAATATCTAATAAACCCTCATCAACAACTGCTAAAGTAAAGGCCATTTCTTTTCCGTTTTCTTCACCAACAGTTATGCTTACATTTTGTTCCGGCACTAATTCAGCTGGCATTGTAATTGTTGGTCGTAAATGTGTTTCAGGATCATCAACGGTAATTGGCACAACACCATATAAACGAATTGGTAAATCATTCGCGCGTTTGTGTGGTTGCATCAATGTTACATGTACGTAAACATTCGGAGCCATCTCCGGTTTTATTTTGAATTTATAAATTGTACTTCCTTTTTCTGTTTCTAACCAATGTGCTTCTAAAACTCTGCTTCCATTTTCAATTGTAACAAGTGCTCTGCTTTTTTCAGGAGAAGGAATTGTAACTTTTACTTCATCATCAGTTTTGTAAGAAGTTTTATCGGTTGTGAAATGCAACATATTTGAAATTATTTTATTGTCGCCACCACCGTCTCTGTCCATCCAATTAGGCCAATCGAAGTAGGTTACAATAGAAGATGAATGTCCGCCATCTATATCAATTACTTTTATCAGATATCGTCCGTATTCACTTTCTTTAATATTCACTTTCACTTTCGCAAAACCATTTGTTGTAGAAACAGTTTCCACTTGCACGGGTTTATGATATTCGTCAGAGGCGTAGTTTGCAATTTCATCATTGTATTGATCCCACCACCAACGCCATTCTAATTTGTATAATTCAAACTTGATATTGCCACGAGATACTGTATTGCCCTTGAAATCACAGGTCGCAATATTTATGAAATGATCTTTACCTGTATAAAGAATGCGCGTATTATTTTCGCCCTGCGGTAATTTGATACCGGTATAATAAGTGTAAGGTGAGTATGGTATAGAAAAACGATCAACACTAAATGCACCACCTTGTTCGTACACGCGTGTGGTGAAATTTGCTTTTAAAAAACCCGGTGCATTTTTTTGTACATCTATATTTAAAGGAAAATCTGCGTTACCATTCTCATCTAATTTATCATCAAAAATTGTAATGTTCTGCGCTTCGAATTTAAGTGTTGCATCATCAAATACGTAATCTTTAAATTTAGGAAAAGATGTTTCTCCCGAGCTTAAAGCAACCGAAATATTTGCGGGTAAATTGTGAACCACTGCTCCTGTAAGCCAGTTAGAATGTAGCTTCACAATATTCTTATCTTGAGCAACCAATAATTTATTGTCACCAATATTTACTTCCACCTTTAAACGGTTAGGCATAATATTTTCGATGCGAATACTTTTATTAAATTTAATAGAACCAATTTTCACTTCAATATTCCATAAACCTGTTGGTGCATTTTTATCGGTGAGCGTTGTGAAATTGTAAAAACCATCAACACTTTTATTGCTGAAGATGCGTTTGTACATTTGTCCTTGTGGATTTGTTAATTCAAATACAACAGGATGATTCGCAGGAATGCTTCCCAATTTATCTTCCATAATGAAATTTAAAAATAACGAATCGCCCGGACGCCAAACGCCACGTTCGCCATAAATAAAGCCTTTCACGCCTTTTTTAATGGCATCGCCAGAAACATCGTACATGCTTAATGGTAAAGCTGCGCCATCATCTAGACGAATATAAGCACGTTGATTATCCTTTTTAGCAATTAAGAAATATGCTTTTTGTTTGAGGTTGATGAATACTTGTCCGTCGCTATTTGTTTCATCTGTTTGAATTAATTGTTTTTGATAATCAAATAATTCGATGCTTACTTTTTCAACAGGATTAGTTGTTATGAGATCATTTGCAACAACAAATAAACTTCCGTCATTTCCTTTTTTCAAAGTGATGGCTAGATCAGAAGCTAAAATATTTCTGGCAACAGTACGTTCGTATTGTCTGTAATACGAAGCTTTACAAGGGTTATCACGATCGCTCCAATTGTAACCTTCATTCTCATCATATTCGTAACCTGAGTAATAATAATCTTCATAATAATAGCCGTAAAAAGCAACATCTTCATCATCTGTTGGTTCTTTTATTTCTTCCATCTCAAATTTTTCATCATCAGAATTTCCTAAACATGGATATGTTGAATATGATTTTTTGAAACTTAGGAAGACACGATAAATTGCTCCTGGTTCTGATTTGATTAAATTACCAAGATCTAAAGAGAATTTCTTCCAAACTCCATAATCAGCTGGGTTTGTAATTCCAAGATTAATGCGTTTTTCTACAACTTTTTTCCCGACTTGTGCTAAGTTATTTCCTCCATCCATATCATTGTTTTGCATGAATTGAAGAATATTATTTTCGTAAATTTTTACAATTTTTACATCAACAGCACGAAGATTAACTGATTCAAATGGTAAGTTCAAATTATTAGTTGATGGTAAAATATTTCCATTTCCAGAAAATCTTACCGCAGGTTTTACTTCAGTGAAAACAATATTGTGTTCAGAAATATCTTTTATTTTTTGACCTTTTGTATCTTTTACACCGGCTTCAATTTTCAATTTATAAGAACCTGTTTTTAATTCGTTCGGATAAATTAAAACCTGATTATTGTTGACGATGAATTTCAGATCCTTTAAATTACCAAGATTAATAAGCCCTTCCAAAGTTTGATTTTGTTCGATTGGGTTTGAATAATTTAATAAAACATATTGTTCATTTTCACTAACAGCACTTGTTCCTAATAATTTGAATTCGTTTTTCTTGGGCACTTCAAAACTTTTAGTTGTTTTAAAATCTACATTTAATAATTGCGCATCACAATTAAAAGTTAGGTTAGATGTAGATGTGTTAGGTCTTTCAATACTGTCTACCAAAAATTTATGAAGAGTTCCCTTATCATTGTGTTGCCACTTAGGATGTAGAATTGTTGAACTTAATTTTGTTTGAAGAATTTTTTCTACAACATCATTATCTGCAAAGTCAGCAGTTGAAATATTTCCAGTAACACTGTAATAGTTGAAATCATTGGAATGATAGGTTTTTAATTCGTTCACTTGAAATTGAACAGATTGTTTAATTGCTTGAAATTGAAATTCAAAATCTTGAATTTCTTTTTTTACTTCCACCAAATTACTTAAGTGAAAAGTTG
>JABDBZ010000114.1 GCA_013288385.1 Bacteroidota bacterium | reverse complement strand
AAACTTACTGAAATTGGCGAACAATATTTAAAAGAGCTTCAATTGAGTTGGCAAGAACTGGTTGATGCCGTAAACAAAACAATACTAAATAGTAAAAATTAAAAACATAAAAACATGAACAAGACTGTAACAATTAACATTAGCGGTATAATCTTCCACATAGAAGAAGATGCTTATGATAAATTGAGTAAATATTTAAATACTATAAAAGGGTATTTTACAAATAACGAAAGTGGTAATGAAATAATTGCTGATATAGAAGCACGCATTGCAGAATTGCTCCAGGCAAAAGTAAGTCAATTTAAACAGGTTGTTTTAATGAACGATGTGGATGAAGTGATTAATGCATTAGGTAAACCGGAAGAATTTGGAATTGAAAATGATGAAAAAAATTCAACCAAAGAAAATACTTCGCAAACTTTTACTGAGCCAATAAAAAAACGAATGTATCGCGATCCGGATGAAAAAGCCATAGGAGGCGTATGTTCCGGCGTAGCACATTATTTTGATGTGGATGTTGTTTGGATTCGTTTAGCTACATTTTTATTGATCTTTTTTGGTGGAGTGAGTTTATGGGTTTATATTATTTTGTGGATCGTTATACCGGAAGCAAAAACTACTGCTGATAAATTGGCAATGCGCGGTGAACGAATCAACATTGACAACATCAGTAAATCTTTAAAAGAAGAAATGGAAGGTTTAAAAAGCAGAATGAATGATGGATCTAAAAACATGTCGTCTTTTACCAGAAACGGAATGGATAGAGTAGGCGATATCATTGGAGCTGTTTTTAGAGTATTTGGAAGAATAGTAGGTGCATTCCTTGTTTTTATTGCAGTCATTATTATGTTTGGTTTGATGTCAACCGTTTTTGGTTTTTCCTTTGCGGGAGACTCTGCTGAATTTAATGATTGGATCAATATTATATTTATTAATCGTTCACATTATTGGTTAGGTTTTATTGGTTTGATTTTGACGGTTGGCGTACCTGCATTTATGTTATTATATGGAGGTTTTAAATTATTGTTTAGAATAAAATATTCTAACCGTTGGTTAAATATTTCTGCCGGTTTAATTTGGTTAATTGGTTTCATTATGGCAACGTACGCAAGTGTAAAAATTGCATCTGATTTCAGTGAATCGAGCAAATACAAAGAAAACAAAACTGTAATGGCCAGTGCTGAAACATATACTATATCTGCCATTGAGGGGGAACAATTACTTTCTTTATATAAAATAGATGATGTTAGTTTTGGCGACCATTCTGAACACCATTTTAATAAAAGCGAATATACAATTGGTACTTTAAACAATAAAAAAGTAATTGTAGGTTCACCTAATTTAAGAATCGTTGCTTCAACAAATGATAAAATTGAAATTGTTATTAATAAAAAAGCGAGAGGAAAAGAAAAGAGGTTAGCTTATGACCGCGCTAAAGAAATAACTTATAATTATAAGTTGGATAGTACAAAAGTAATTTTAGATGAACTGTTTTACTTAAGCGAAGATCAAAAATTCAGATTTCAGGAAATAGAGATTCTTGTAAAAGTGCCAAAGGATAAAATAATTTATCTCGATCATTCCCTCATGAATATTATTTATGATGCTGATAATATAACTAATACTTATACGCAAGATATGTTGAACAGAAGATGGAAGATGACCGACAAAGGTTTAGAATGTATTGACTGCAATGGGTTGGAAAAAGAAGACGATTCGCAAGGTCAAAAAGTTGTAATGGATGAACATGGAATTAATATTAAAGGTAAAGGAACACACATTGTAATTGACGAAAAGGGTTTGAAAATCAATAACCATAGAGTAAAAGAAAAAGAAGAATCAAACAAAGAAAATTAATATGGAAAGCAGGATCATTTTGACCATATTTCATAATGATCTTGCAAAACCGTTCTCATTTGTTGGTAAAAAGGCATTAATTACCCGCAATTGTTGATTCAATTCTCGTTTTGAAAGAGAATAAATTGTTTAAACACCTATATTTTATTACCTTTACGGGCAGTTTTTTATGAACTGCTATGTCAAATCCAACTAAATATATTTTTGTTACCGGTGGGGTAACTTCTTCTCTTGGAAAAGGCATTATCTCTGCTAGTCTAGCGAAATTACTACAATCCAGAGGCTTCACTGTTACAATTCAAAAACTTGATCCCTACATTAATGTTGATCCCGGAACTTTAAATCCATATGAACATGGCGAATGTTATGTAACCGATGATGGTGCTGAAACAGATTTGGATCTAGGCCATTACGAACGCTATTTAAATGTACCAACTTCTCAAGCTAATAATGTCACAACAGGACGAATTTATCAATCAGTAATTGAAAAAGAACGTAAAGGTGAATTTCTTGGAAAAACTGTTCAGGTAATTCCTCATATAACGGACGAAATAAAAAACAGAATTAAACAACTTGGAAAAACTGGTCAGTTTGAATTTGTAATTACAGAAATTGGTGGAACGGTTGGTGATATTGAATCACTGCCATATATAGAAGCAGTAAGACAATTGAAATGGGAGTTGGAAGGTAATTGCGCTGTTATTCATTTAACGCTTGTACCTTATTTAAGCACAACAGGCGAATTAAAAACAAAACCTACGCAGCATTCAGTTAAATTATTATTGGAGTATGGTGTTCAACCCGATGTATTGGTTTGCCGTACCGAACATTCGATAAACAAAGACATTAGAAAAAAATTAGCATTGTTTTGCAATGTGGCTCAGGATGCAGTAATAGAAGCAATTGACGCAACAACAATTTATGAAGTTCCATTATTAATGGAAAAAGAAAAATTGGATATCATCGTTCTTAAAAAATTGGGAATAGATTATAACCAAGAACCTAAATTAGATAATTGGAAAAATTTCTTGAATAAATTT
Organism: Bacteroidota bacterium; assembly: GCA_013288385.1. Classification (GTDB taxonomy): domain Bacteria; phylum Bacteroidota; class Bacteroidia; order B-17B0; family Aurantibacillaceae; genus Aurantibacillus. Next base: position 824 of record JABDBZ010000114.1, on the reverse strand, counting down.
CATAATCCGAAAACAGAAGTGCGCATTGGATTGATTGGAAAATATGTTGAGTTAAAGGATTCATACAAATCTATTTCAGAAGCTTTTATTCATGCAGGTGCTGTTAATGATTGTAAAGTTATTTTAGATTGGATTCATAGTGAAAGTTTAACGGAAGATAATATTCACGATAAACTCTCAAACTTAAAAGGAATTTTAGTTGCACCGGGTTTTGGAAATCGTGGAATTGACGGAAAAATTTTAGCTATTAAATATGCACGTGAACATAAAATGCCTTTCCTCGGAATTTGTTTAGGTATGCAATGTACTGTTATTGAATATGCACGTAATGTATTAGGATTAAAAGATGCACATAGTCGCGAAATGAATCCTGCCACTAATAGTCCGGTGATTGATTTGCTCGAAAATCAAAAAAGTATTTCTCATATGGGCGGTACCATGCGTTTAGGCGCATACTCGTGTGAAGTGGAAGAAGGAACATTAGCATATTCTGTTTATAAAACAAAACGTATTTCTGAACGTCACCGCCACCGTTATGAATTTAATAACGAATACAAAAAACAATTTACCGATGCCGGAATGATCTTATCAGGTATTAATCCTGAAGGAGGCTTAGTTGAAATTGTTGAATTACCTGATCATCCATTTTTTATTGGTGTTCAATTTCATCCAGAATATAAAAGCACAGTAGAAAATCCTCACCCTTTATTTATTAGTTTTGTTGAAGCGGCTTTAAAACAATGATTTTTGAAGAGATCGGTTATTTTAGCAAAACACAAGGTTTAAAGGGACAACTGCAATTAAACGTTACAAAAGATTTTGAT
>JABDBZ010000113.1 GCA_013288385.1 Bacteroidota bacterium | reverse complement strand
TTAATGTTTTCAATATCTTTTTTATTCAAACTGCTTACTTCATAACAAGGATAGCCAACTTTTTCATAAATAGAAATTATTTCTTTTTGAAGATCAAGCAATTCTTTATTTAAGTTATCGCATTTATTAAAAATTAAAATTGCAGGAATAGAATAAGCTTCGGCAGTAATTAAAAAGCGATCAATGAAGCCCAAGCTGGTACGAGGCTCTACAAGTGTTGCAATTAAAACAGCCTGATCTAAATTACTGGCAATAATGTGTGCTTGTTTGCTTAAATTAATTGATTTACGGATGATATAATTTTTACGCGTGTGGATATGAGTGATCATTGCTTCATCCTCATTTTCCATTTCAATATCTACGCGATCACCAACAGTAACGGGGTTTGTGGTTTTGCGATCATCTAAACGAATTTTTCCTTTTAGTTTACAATTAATAATACTGCCATTATCAATCCGCACTAAATAATTGCTTCCAGTAGATTTTGTAACAGTTCCGGTCATTACTGTAAAAGTAAATATTTACTATGAAAAGCCACAAGGGATTTTACCACAAAGGCACGAAGGCACAAAATAGAACGGTTAACTATAAATAAAAAGTTATTACAAAAAGGGTTCGTGTCTTTGTGCCTTTGTGGTCATTGAATTTGACGCCCTGGAGACTAAAACCAATCACTGTTTATAAACTCATCGATATTGTTAATGGATTGGTGTTAATTTGTATAATTGGCAGCTAAAAATAAATTTTGAGCACGAAATAATACTTAAATTAGGCGCGTTTATAACCAGCCTTTGCATAAAGCTATGGCCAATAAAATAAAAAAAATGAAAGAAGTATATATCGTATCTGCAGTTAGAACACCAATGGGTTCTTTCGGTGGCATTTTAGCAAGTGTTTCAGCAACACATTTAGGTGCTCTTGCAATTAAAGGCGCATTAGAAAAAATAAAATTAGATGGTAAATTAGTGACCGAGGTTTTTATGGGCGCTGTTTTGCAAGCTAATCTTGGTCAGGCTCCGGCTCGCCAAGCTGCTAAGTTTGCGGGCTTACCCGATTCTGTAAATTGTACAACGGTAAATAAAGTTTGTGCAAGCGGAATGAAATCAATTGCATTAGCTGCTCAAAGTATTCAATTGGGAATTAATGAAATTGTTATTGCAGGAGGAATGGAAAACATGAGTAGTGTGCCCTATTATTTAGAGAATAATCGTTGGGGTTCTAAATATGGTAATGTTACCGCAATTGATGGTTTAGCAAAAGACGGTTTGACCGACGTATACGGAAATGTACCAATGGGAAATTGTGCAGAGTTATGCGCAAAGGATATGAAATTTACACGCGAAGAACAAGATGCATTTGCTATTGAATCTTATAAGCGTTCGGCTGCTGCATGGAGTGCGGGAAAATTTAAAGAAGAAGTTATACCAGTTACTGTAAAAACAAAAAAAGGTGATGTTGTTATTTCGGAAGATGAAGAATATAAAAATGTAAGTTTCGAAAAAATCCCAACCTTAAAACCTGTATTTCAAAAAAGACGGAACGGTAACTGCTGCAAATGCAAGCTCTATGAATGATGGCTTAGGATTAAAACCCTTAGCAAAAATTATTGGTTTTGCAGATGCGGAACAAGCACCGGAATGGTTTACAACTTCACCGAGTCTTGCCGTGCCTAAAGCGGTTGCAAATGCTGGACTAAAAATGAATGATGTAAATTATTTTGAACTTAACGAAGCATTTGCAGTTGTTGGTTTAGCAAATATTAAATTAATGAATTTGGATGCATCTAAAGTAAATGTAAATGGTGGTGCTGTTTCTTTAGGCCACCCTTTAGGCGCAAGTGGCGCACGTATAATTGTAACACTAATTAATGTATTGAAACAAAACAATGCAAAAATTGGAGCTGCCGGAATTTGCAACGGTGGTGGTGGTGCAAGCGCAATGGTGATTCAGAGCATGTAATTGTTCGTGTGGGTTCTCGATACATCTTGCTGAAAAAGCAAGACACTCCAACTGACAGTCGCTTCGAAAACTTGAAACTAGAAAGACTTTGTGTCTCCGTGCCTTTGTGGTAAAAAATGTTCTTGGTTTTTTCGCCCTTCGACTCCGCTCAGGGTGACCACTCCAACTTATAAAACTATCATTGAAAAAATTTGTGACCTTGTGTCTTAGTGGCTGAGGAAAAGAAAACTAAAAATAAATAAATGAACCTACTCTCTATCAATAATCTTTCCAAAGCTTACGGCGCAAAAGTACTTTTCAACAAAATTAGTTTCGGAATTAATTACGGAGATAAGGTAGCTCTTGTTGCCAAAAATGGTTCAGGAAAATCAACTTTATTTAAAATTTTAAAAGGGATTGAAATTCCAGACGAAGGTGAAGTTGTTTTTAGAAGAGATATTACAATTGGTTTTTTAGACCAGGATTTTGCATTCGATGAAAACCAAACCATTCAACAATTAATTGATAACGCCGATAATAAATTTGTAAAATGTATTCGTAATTACGATGCTGTTATTAAACTCAGCGAGACTTCTATGAGTGATGATACTGCTGATAAAATGGAAGAAGCGCTTAACGAAATGAATTTAATAGGCGCCTGGGATTATGAGAAAGATATTGTAGAAATTTTATCCCGACTTGAAATTACAGATACAGCCCGAGTGATTAAAACGTTATCAGGCGGACAAAAAAAGCGAGTTGCTTTGGCTTTGACTTTAATTAATAAACCCACGTTAATTATAATGGATGAACCTACGAATCATTTAGATATTGAAATGATTGAATGGTTAGAAAATTACTTACAAAACGAAGGTTTAAGTATTTTATTGGTAACACATGACCGCTATTTTTTAGATGAAGTATGTGATCGCATTATTGAAATAGATCAGCATCAATTGTATGAATACAAAGGTAATTTTGATTACTATTTAGAGAAGAAAGAAGCACGTGAACAAATACAAAATGCAGAAGTAGATAAAGCAAGAAATTTATACAGACGAGAAGTTGTTTGGGTTCGCAAGATGCCGAAAGCCCGGACGGTTAAATCGAAATCGCGTGTAGATGCATTTGCAGAAATAGAAGCAAAAGCAAAACAAAAACGTATTGAGAAAAAAATAGAACTCACTGTTAAAATGGAAAGGATGGGTTCTAAAATCGTTGAACTACATCGCATCACAAAAAACTACCCGGGTAAAAATATTATAACAGATCCTTTTACATACACATTTATTCCCGGTGAAAAAATTGGTGTCGTTGGAAAAAATGGAGTTGGCAAAACAACCTTATTAAATATAATTCAAGGTAAAGAAGCAGTTGATACCGGAAAAGTTTCTTTGGGCGATACTATTGTTTTTGGATATTATTCGCAAAGCGGAATGATCATTAATAACGATAAACGTATTATAGAAATTGTAAGAGATATTGCAGAGCACATTCCATTAGCTAATGGAACGAGCATGACAGCTTCGCATTTATTAACGCGATTTAATTTTCCACCCAACGTACAATTTAGTTACGCGCATACATTAAGTGGAGGAGAGAAGAGACGTTTATATTTGCTTACCGTTTTAATGAAGAACCCCAATTTTTTAATTTTAGATGAACCCACAAATGATTTAGATATTGTAACGCTACAAACATTGGAAGATTTTTTAGAAGAATTTAAAGGGTGTGTCTTAATTGTTTCTCACGATCGTTATTTTATTGATCGTTTGGTTGATCATACTTTTGTAATGGAAGGAGATGGTGCCATAAAAGATTACCCTGGGAATTATACTGAATATAGAAACTGGAAAGCTGAGAAGAAGGATGATAAGATTCAAGAGACTCAGAAACAGGATAGAAAGAATCAAGAAACAAAACCTGAAATTATTTCCACTAAAATTTCGGTGGATCAGACCACTAAAAAATTATCTTTTAAAATTCA
>JABDBZ010000112.1 GCA_013288385.1 Bacteroidota bacterium | reverse complement strand
CCGGATTACTCAAAAGTATTTATACCAAATTAGGAAAATATAAAGATGCTTTGGAAATGTCTGATTTATCTATAAAAATGAGAGACAGCATCAATAACATTGAACTAAAAAAAGCAGCGTTTAAACAGAATATTAAATATGAATATGAAAAAAAAGCTTTAGCTGATAGCGTTTTTGTGGCTCAGGAAAAAAAGACAAATCAAATTAAACTCGAAAAAGAGCGGACCCAAAAATATGCTCTTTACATAGGTTTAATTTTAGTATTAATATTTTCTATATTCATTTTTAGTCGTTTCAAGGTTACACAAAAACAAAAAAATATTATTGAACACCAAAAGCATATAGTTGAAGAAAAACAAAAGGAAATTCTCGATTCAATAAATTATGCTAAGCGCATTCAAAGTGCTTTATTAGCAAGTAATAAATTATTAAATGATAATTTACCTGAACATTTTGTTTATTATAATCCTAAAGACATTGTAGCAGGCGATTTCTACTGGGCAGTTAATACAAATGAAGGGTTTATATATATAACTGCTGATTGTACTGGTCACGGTGTGCCTGGCGCTTTTATGAGCGTATTGAGCATTACCAAATTAAATCAATCAATAAACGAAAAAGGAATAACACAACCCGACCTTATTTTAAATTCGGTGCGTGATGAAATTATAACTGCTTTAAATCCTGAAGGAAGTACAGAAGAAAGCCAGGATGGTATGGATGCCATTTTGTGTAAACTCAATAGAAAAACCATGAAGTTGGAATATGCGGCTGCCAACAATTCATTTTATATTATTAGAAATAAAACTATTATACATTGTGCTGGTGATAAAATGCCAATTGGAAAATCGATAAATGATAAGGTTTCGTTTACTTGTCATGAGGTTAATATTGAGAAAGGTGATGTTATTTATACTCTAACGGATGGTTACGCAGATCAATTTGGTGGCCCAAAGGGAAAAAAATTCAGATATAAACAACTAGAGGAATTACTATTAAAAATCTGTCATCTTGGTATGCCCGAACAAAAAAAGGAACTTGGAGAGCTCTTCAATAAGTGGAGAGGTGATCTTGAACAAATTGATGACGTTTGTATAATTGGGGTAAAAGTATAGGTTCCCAATAATTTTTAAAAACTAAGATTAATAAAGCCATTTTATATTAACTTTGTGTATGAATAAATTCTTAGCAGGCACTGGTGTTGCCATCGTTACGCCTTTTACTAAAAAAGGAAATGTAGATGTAAAGTCTTTAGAAAAATTAGTAAAGCATTTAATTAATGGTAAGGTTGAATACCTTGTAGTAATGGGCACTACAGGCGAAAGTGTAACGCTTTCAAAGGAAGAAAGACAATTAGTGATTGATACAGTAATTAAAACTAATAACAAGAAATTACCTCTTGTTTTAGGTATTGGCGGCAACAATACGGCGGAAGTAATAAAGACAATTAAAACTACAAACCTAAAAGATTTTTGTGCCATTTTATCGGTTGCACCATATTACAATAAACCAAATCAAGCAGGATATTATGAGCATTATAAAGCAATTTCGAAAGCAAGTAAAACACCAATCATATTGTACAATGTTCCCGGCAGAACTGGCAGTAACGTAACTTGGGAGACACAAATTAAAATTGCAAAAGATTTTAAAAATATTGTTGCTACAAAAGAAGCTAGTGGAAATATAGAGCAGATTATGAAAGTGATCAAAAATAAGCCGAAAGACTTTATGGTAATCAGCGGCGATGACAATTTAACTTTGCCTGTTATTGCTTGCGGTGGAATAGGCGTGATTTCAGTTGTAGCTAATGCTTTCCCAAAAGATTTTAGTGATATGGTGAGAGCCGCTTTAAAACATGATATGGAAAAAGCACAAAAATTGCATTATAAATTAATGGATATAACTGATCAATTGTTTGCTGATGGAAATCCGGGCGGTGTAAAATATGCTTTAAGTAAATTAAAAATTACAGAATCTTATGTAAGATTACCTTTATGTGAACCAAGTAATACTGTGAAAGAAAAATTGAATCACCTCATAAAAAATTACTAATGGCTAAGACACAAATATTAAATGCAATTCAAATAGATCAGAAATTAAACCGGATGGCTTATCAAGTCTATGAAACTAATTTTGCAGAAAAGGAAATTTTGATTGTTGGTATTGAAGGCAATGGTTACAAAGTAGCCAATGAAATTTTAAGTCGATTAAAAACAATATCAAATATCAAATTAAAATTAGGTAAGATTACATTAGATAAAGATGAGCCTTGGAAAAACAAACCTGTTTTAGATTTTACTGAAAAAGATTTCGTAAACAAAAATGTAATTATTGTTGATGATGTTTTAAATAGCGGAAAAGCTTTAATGTATGCTATTCATTCCTTTTTAGATAAGCCGGTAAAAAAATTAAATACCTTGGTTTTGGTTGATAGAAGCCACACCCGTTTTCCTGTGAAGGCTGATTTTGTTGGCCTTTCATTAAGTACAACTTTACAAGAACATATAGAAGCTGACTTCACTAAAAAAGGTAAAGAAGCAGTTTTTTTAATTTAAAATGAGTAACAATAGCATTAAATCGGAAAGTGATTTAAAATTAAATGCATTGCTTGAGGTAACAAAAGCAATCAATAATAATTTTTCTGTTTCTCAAATCCTAGAATTATATAAAGATATTTTACAAAACAGATTAGGTGTTGGCCGACTCGTTTTATTTAGTTTAGATAAAACGTGGGATTGCCTTTTAACTTACGGATTGCCTGAATATGCGCCTGTACCAAAATTTGAGGAAGATCTTCTCAGCTTTAATGAAATTGAAACTATAACTTATAACAAAGGAGAACTAAGTAAAAGTTTTGAAATTGTTATTCCTGTATATCATAAAAAAAGTCCGCTTGCATTTGTTTTACTAGGCGATGTTGATCCGGATAAAGTGGAGTTAAGTAAATCTGTAAAGCATTTACCTTTTGTTCAAACACTCACAAATATTATTGTAGTTTCTATTGAAAATAAAAAACTTTTTAAATCTAATATTCAAAAAGCACAATTAAGTAAAGAGTTAGAATTGGCGCAGAACATGCAGCAAATGCTGTTCCCAAATCATTTACCAAACACAGAGGCCTTTAATGTGAACGCTATTTATTTGCCACATCAGCAAGTTGGCGGCGATTACTACGATTTTATTAAATTAAATAATCACGAATATATTTTTTGTATTGCAGATGTAAGCGGTAAAGGAGTATCTGCAGCAATGCTCATGAGTAATTTACAAGCCACTTTACAAAGTTTATGTAATTACACACACAATTTAAAAGATATTATTATTGAATTAAATAAGCGTGTAATAAACAATACCAATTACGAAAAATTTGTTTCTTTCTTTTTAGGGAAAATCAATACAAAAAGTCAGCAACTTACTTATATTAATGCAGGACATAATGCGCCATTGATTTATATTGAAAAGAAATTTAACACATTAAGTAAGGGAACAACTCTTTTAGGAATTCAGGAAGAACTAAGAGATATAGAAGTTGATATTTTTAATTATGCATCTGATTTTACTTTGTTTTGTTACACTGATGGTTTAACAGACACTATTAATGAGAGTGGAGAATCTTTATCAATTGAAGCAATAAAAGAAAACATTATTCAAAATAATAATGAATCGCCTGAAAAAATAAATGAATCCGTTTTAAAATTGGCTACTGAATACAAAGGAGAAACTGATTTTACGGATGATATTGCATTGCTTACTTTGAAAGTTACCGATCTTATTTTTTGATCACCTGTCTTCGACAAATTAAATGGAACGCAGATGACGCGGATTGTTATGATTTAAAAGGATAAAAGGGGTTAAGAAAAACCACTTTAAAACTAGAAAATAAAATCATATTTTATCTTATAAATCAGCGTTATCTGCATTCCTTT
>JABDBZ010000111.1 GCA_013288385.1 Bacteroidota bacterium | reverse complement strand
AATACAGTTGAAGCTATTTTAAATGAAGAAGATGTGAAACGATTAAAATCCTTAAAGGATTTTAAATCGAAAGAAAAGATTTCAAGATCCCATAAAGAGTATTTGCAGTCTTTGGAAAAGGAAGTAGATCTTCATATTGAAGAGTTAATTGATTCTACTAAAGGAATGAGTAATCATGAAATTCTATCAATTCAATTAGAGAGATTTGAAAAAGAATTAGATGAAGCAATTGCGAAGGGAATGAAGAAAATTATTTTTATTCATGGTGTTGGTAATGGAAGATTGAAACAGGAGATCATTTCAATTTTAAAGACAATCAAAGAAGTCACTTATCAAGATGGATCTTACAAGGAATATGGTTTTGGGGCAACACAAGTAAATATTAAATGATTTTTGTAAATTAGAAAATTCAAATTAATTATGATTCCATTTTCACCTCCACGTATCGACGATAAAATTATAAATGAAGTTATTGCTACTTTAAAAAGTGGCTGGATAACTACTGGTCCGCGTACCAAGCTATTTGAAAAAAAATTAACTGAATATTGCGGAAATAAGTCAACACTTTGTTTAAACTCAGCCACTGCAGGTTTAGAGATTATGCTCAGGTGGTTTGATGTGAAAGCGGGTGATGAAGTAATTTTACCGGCATATACATACTCAGCAACAGCAAATGTAATTATTCATTGTGGTGCCAAACCGGTTTTTGTAGATGTGAATACAAATGATTTTAATATTAATGTTGCCGAGATAGAAAAAGCAATTACATCCCGCACAAAAGTAATTATGCCGGTTGATTTTGCAGGCTTACCTTGTGATTATAACGAGATTAATGCTTTGGTGAAGAAACATCAAGCAATATTTAAAGCTGAAAGTGAAAATCAGAAAAAGTTAGGGAGAATATTAGTTTTGAGTGATTCGGCTCACTCTGTTGGCGCAACTTATAATGATAAAAAAACTGGTTCCTTAACCGATGTAAGTGTTTTCTCTTTTCATGCCGTGAAAAATTTAACTACTGCGGAAGGTGGTGCAATTGCATTAAATTTACCTGAGCCATTTGACTATGAAGAAGTTTATAAAACATTATGTATAAAAACATTACACGGACAAAATAAAGATGCGCTTGCAAAAACTCAAAAAGGTAATTGGCGTTATGATATTATTGAAGCGGGTTATAAATGTAATATGACGGATATAAGCGCTGCGATTGGCTTGATAGAATTAGACCGTTACGATAATGATACATTGAAAAAAAGAAAATACATTGCGGATAAGTACAAATCTATTTTAGGATCGAGCGAACGTTTGCAACTTCCGGTTTTTGAAACTACAACTAAAAAGAGTTGTTACCATTTATTTCCTTTGCGAATTAAAGACATTACAGAAGTACAACGTGATGAAATGATTCAAAAAATTTCTAAGGAAGATGTGAGCGTAAACGTACATTTTATTCCAGTGCCGATGATGAGTTTTTATAAGGGCTTAGGATATGATATAAGAAATTACCCTGCTACGTTTGATAATTATAGTCGGGAAATAACATTGCCATTATTTTATGACTTAACTGATGAGCAAGTTGAAAGAGTTTGTAAAGTGTTTTTAGATGCTTTGAATTCGTTGTGAAACTTAAGTTTGATAATATAAAGGGTTGTGACATTATACCTAAGGGGTAAAAGAGTTAAACCCAACGAAAAAAGTAAAAACAATTGATAGGTTGCGTAAGCGATTGTAGTGGAAATCCTTTTTGCTGTCTCTTTGCAAAAAGATTGGAATGTAAAGCGCGACCCCGCCCAAAAAATATTTAGAAGAGTAAATTATTAGCGGGGATACGCCCTAATAGAAATTAAACAAAGAATTTTACAATTGAATTAGAATACTATAATTCATAGCCGTCTCTAGTTTGAGATTTAGTTATCTTCGAACCGAAATTAACATGAAACTGAACTGGTCGCAATTTGCGACCAGTTCTAAAACCCTTGAAAACACTATATGAAAGAGCTATTACCAACTAAAAGTTTTGAAAATTTGATATTTGAGTTTCGGGGAGTAAAACAATGATAGATGTTGATTTGGCAGCTATGTGTGAAATTGAAACTAAAAAGATAAAGCAAAAAGAAACATGTATAGATTGACTTTGCATATTTTTGAATTTTTGAAAACTCATATCGTACCTATGGCACTTGTTTTGAATATAATTTATTTCTATGAATATTTGACTCCTACGGAGTCGAACCGAAAACATGATAATCCAGACGAAGATGATGATATTAATATAGAATATTTATTGAATTTTATATTGTATTTGATTATTTCTAAGAATATTTGATTCCTACGGAATCGAATTGAAAATATCATAACCCCATCGGGGTTAAAATCTAATAGAAAAATTTATCCCACGTTTATCGAAACCCCGTAGGGATGACACAAATCGAATTCAAACGCATCCGATTTGCAATCCTTCTATTAAATACATAAATTAGTAAACCTCAATTTGGTTTATGAAACGCCTTTTCGACATATTTTTTTCTTTTGTTGGCTTAGTAATTCTTTCTCCATTTTTAATTTTGATTGCATTTATGATTATGGTGAGTTCGAAGGGATCTATCTTTTTTCTTCAAACTAGAGTGGGGTATAAGGGCCAGGATTTTAAACTGATTAAATATAGAACAATGGTTGCAGATGCTGATAAAAAAGGTTTGCTCACGGTAGGTGGACGAGATCCACGTGTTACCGAAATTGGTTATTTTTTACGGAAATATAAATTAGATGAACTCCCTCAACTAGTAAATGTTTTATTAGGAGGCATGAGTTTGGTTGGTCCGCGACCGGAAGTGCGCAAGTATGTTGATTTATATAATGATGAACAAAAAAAAGTATTGGATGTAAAGCCCGGTATCACCGATTATGCTTCCTTAGAATATTTTAATGAAAATGATTTATTAGCAAAATCTGAAAATCCGGAAGAGGCTTACATTAAAGAAATAATGCCTGCAAAATTAAAATTGAATTTGAAATATATCAATGAAGTGAGTTTGGTAACTGATTTTAAAATTATTTTGAAAACGATAACAAGAATAGTTAATTAAACTTCTTCGTGGTAATCAATTACAATACCATCATATGGACTCATTCCAACAGTTCTTCCTTCATCAGTAAAATCAAGCATCACAGAATCGTTTTTGTAGTTATCGCCTTCTTTAGTAAGTCGTATGGCTTTGAGGGTTTTTCCTTTAATATCTAACCACATTTTTGTGCTGCTCGCATCTAGTGCATGCATTTTTATTTTGCCTTTAAATTCTTCCTCAAGCTGTTTTTTTATTTCTTTAAAGTTGTAATCTATAATTTCCAAACCGTCACTTTTTTCATTGCAACTTATCGTAATTCTTTCGCCATCTGTAAAGCGTAATTGTAAACCATCAATTATTTCTACTGAACTTTTTTCATCAATTGAATTTTGCCATAAAAAAACAACAATTGCTTCAATGGTTTTACCTTGCACTTCAATCATTTTTTGTAAAGCTTCGGTTGTAAAATAATTTGATTTTTCGTCTGACATATTATAAGCTGCTTGTTTTTGGTCCGAGTTCAATGACATTTAAATTTTTTATTTCTTTTTTATCAATCTCAAATTTTAATGCGGTTTTAACCTGATGAAAACCGCTGATACCAGCTGCACCGGGATTCATATGCAGCAAATTTAATGATTTATCAAACATAACCTTTAAAATGTGTGAATGACCACAAATAAAAAGATCAGGTTTTTCGGAGATCAACAGAGGTTTAATTTTTGGATTATATTTATTTGGATAACCGCCAATATGTGTGATAAAAACTTTAACCTCTTCGCAATAAAAAATCAAATTCTCTTTAAATTCTGATCTCGCTTTTTGTCCAAATTAAAAGCCACAACAAAGTCAGTAAAAGACCAATTTGTAAATCGCAAATTAATTGCTTGTATGGAACTTCATACATTCAGTAGTTTAAATGAAACTTTTCTAAATGAATACAA
>JABDBZ010000110.1:532-4180 GCA_013288385.1 Bacteroidota bacterium | reverse complement strand
TTGTGCTATTTAAACCTGATGTAATTTGATTTAAATTCATGAAATCAACTCTTTTACCTACAATATTATAAAGTTCAATACTTGCACTTGCAGGATCATCGATACTAAAATTAATTGTTACTTGTTCACGAGCTGGATTTGGATAAGCTTGTAAAAATGTTTTCTCAGAGAAATTTACTTTAAGGCCAGTTGTAACACAAACATTTGAGTAATCAGTATTAACTGGATCAAAGTTAGTCCATAATGCCATCCAATTATCAGATGTAGTATGAGTTCCTGCAAAAGCACCAACATAGTTTACTGGAGTAAAGAAAGCATTTTGTAAACGTCCACTTGAGAATGAAGGCCAAATTTTAGGAGCATTATAATTTGCAAACCAATTTGAAGTATCAATATTAATTGGGTTAGCAAGATTAAAAGGATACACATTACCATTACCGAAATGGTTAGATTGTGAACAACAAACTGAATAGTGAGTTACTACATAAGCAGGTAATGCTGTAGAATTATACGTTAAAAATGACGTACTGTTCGGGATAAAATTAGGAACAGATAAATTAAACGGAGATTGCAACTGAAGTTGTGTTTGTTCATTTGGTTCAGAGAAATTTCTAGTTTTTGGAACTACAACTGTACCTGAATTTACACCAAATAACCAATCAAATGGACCAGGGAATGGGCTAAATGGAGTTCCAGTAATTGTATCACCTTCAGTATTTGTAGGGGTCAAAGAACGAGCACCATCAAATACATATTCAATTTCTTTTCTTGTTGGTGTATTAGTTGTTGGAATACCAGCAATTACACAATTTCTAATTTGACAAATTGTATCTCCAGGAAGTCCTTTTTGTTGCATGTTTCTTACTGTAGAACCAAAACCAGCAGAAGATTCATCAACTAAAATACCACAAGGATATCCTACTAAAATACTATTCAAAATACTGATTGCACTACCACGACGGATATGAGCAGCAGATACGAATTGTGGGTCATAAGCAGTAGAAGTTGGTTGTACTAAACCACCAATAATTGTGTAGTTTGTAAACACTGGTTTTGTTAGACCGGTTGTATCACCAGCTAAACCAGTTTTTGTACCTGATTGGTAGCTATCTGATTCAAACGCTTTTGAACCTGATTGATCTGCTGCAAATGGATCGCGTAAACCAACACCAAATTGGTTTTTTCCTGAATAACCATTATCAGTATCAAAATCATCATCCCAAGTACGGTATGCAATTAAATATTTTGTGTTTACGTTTCCACCAAACCATTCGTAAGAATCATCACCACTATATGAAACTTGTAAGTGATCAATTTGAGTAGCATCACCTACACCACAAAATGTGATACCATTAATTTCATTGTTTGGAGAGAAAGCAATACCAGCAAACTCACAACGTAAATAACGAACTGTACCAGAATTATCATGAGGATTAGTACCACCGTATAAACTACGTGGACCACCTTCAACCTGACTTTGGTTTCCATTCCAATTCACAGGAGCTTTACCGCAAAGAATTAATCCACCCCAATCACCATAAGTACGGTTACCTACAGGTTGATTTGATGTCATAACAATTGGATTGTATTTGCTGCCAATTGCATAAAGTTGAGCACCACGCTCAATAATTAAAGATCCTTTTGAGTTTTTGTCACCTTTGATAATAACACCAGAGTCAATTGTTAAAGTAGTACCACTTACTACATAAACATATCCTTTTAAAAGATATTGCTTATCGCAAGTCCAATGTGTATTTGTGTAAATACTGTCTTGCACGGTAATGGTTGTTACCTGAGCCATACCCTTAAACGCCATAATCACCATCAGGGCAAGGGTCAATTTTTTAGTAAATTTTTTCATGTTTTTATTTTTAGTTTTACGATGCAAAGTAAGAGCAGTGGTTTTAAGTTAATCTGATTTTAATATTACCAATACGTTATGAATACGTTAGATAATTAATTACAATACTACCTTGATGCCGGCTGTGTAATAAGGCCCCATATAGTATCTTGTCATTTCTTTATCAGTACCATTTGTTTTAAATTTATTATCATGATTCGTATCCTGATAAAAACGATATGGCGTATTCAATAAATTTTGAACTCCTATTGTAAGCGAGAAGGCTTTGTAAATGCGCTGAGAGATAGTAATATCAAGCATTTGACGAGATAGCTCACCAATGTTTGGAAAATCACCGGTTCCTAAAATAGAAATTCTACTACCAAACGTATTGTATAAAATAGAAATTTGCGTGCCCGAACTATCGTTTTGATAATACAAACCTGCATTCACAAGATAAGGTGATTGATTTTGAAGTGGTGTTGATTTACTTTGATTAAATACACCGCTGATATTCATCAAACTCTTCATAAAGGAAGCATTTCCAACAACACTGATGTTTTTAAGAAATCTTGTATTTAACCAATTGTCAATGAAATCTAATTTTTTTCTCACATCAATTTCAACTCCTTGCACATAAGCATTATCTGCATTAATAAATGTATACGCCCTGCTATCACTACCACCCGAGTTAAGAATAACCTGCTGAATCGGATTAATAAATGTTTTGTAAAAAGCACCTATCTGAATAAACTCTCCATAGCTTGGATAAAATTCATATCTAAAATCATAATTTGTAATTTGTGCTACTTTTAAAACACTGCCTGATGGATTAAGAATTGTTGGGAATAAAGACCCATAAGTACCTCCATTCATTTCAAAATCATAAAAATAAAAAGGCGACCATTCCCTAAACTCTGGTCTGTTTAGTGTTTTACCATAAGCCACACGCATAATATGTTTATCATTAAATGAATAAGTACCGTTAACCGATGGTAGAAAGAATTTAGTCTTGATGCTTGGGGAAACCGAATCGGTATTCACATAACTTTGTAGTGATTGTACGTTGTATTCATAACGCATACCACCTTGTATTTTAAGGTGTTTTCCTATTGGAAAATTGCCTGCAATGTAAGTTGCATTTAATTTGTTTTGAGCAGAATAAGAATCAGATAAACTTGTTATTTCATCTAACTGAAAACCGCCAGGCACTCCTGCATAGGTTGGAGAAAATATTTTATTGAGTGGTAAACGTTTCCAATAAAAAGCTTGCGCTCCCGGCTGAATAACATAACCCAGCGTACGCGCAGCAAAAGTTCTACTTTTGTATTCAAAATAATTCCCCGCATTTAAATCAAAAGTATATCCTGCAACACTAAAAGTTTGTTTCAAATTTTGGTTAAACGATTTTACATTTTCTTTTAAATTTGAAAAAAATCTTCCGCCAACTAATGGATCCGCAGTACCTGATGGAATTGGAGCATAGTACATACTATCGGGATCATTTTGTTGTTTGTTATATCTTATTCTTCTATAATCGGGCATATCTTTTTTATTAAACACATATCCCGCTGTCCAGGTGTACAATGTTTTTTCATCATCAAAAGAGTGAGTACCGCTTATCTGTGAAGAAACAGTTGTTTTATCATCATACAACTCTGCATATGATTTTTCATTTGGAGCAGTTAGCAAATTACTGGTACGCAATGTTGTTTGCGAACGACCAATTTGATTCACAAAATTTCGTGATTCTATTTTGTGATTTTTATAAACGAAGGCAAAGTTTTGTGTACCGGAAACTCTTGATG
>JABDBZ010000110.1:0-522 GCA_013288385.1 Bacteroidota bacterium | reverse complement strand
CAAAATTGGCGATGTATTTGCAGTGTTTGGTAAGTGTTCGCATAATTAATTGCGGTTACACTTCCGAATTTATATTTGTCATTTTTAACCACCCCGTTATATGCGAAATTAAAACGTTGATCAGGTTTTGCTTTAGTATCATTTATAGACCAGTCGTTTGGTAAGCTATTCGCATAATTTGTAATGTTTGAATGCACGTAACTTGGTGCCGGTAATGCGCGATCTTTATTTCCTAAGCCAAGCCAATCATTTGGATATGTTTTTGTTTGATAAAAATCTTTTCCGGTTGTATTTGCACGATACGATTCCTGATAATTAATAAACAAACCTGTTTTCGCCGGCATGGCTGTTGTATAAATTTTCACCATACCTCCGGCAAAATCTCCAGGTAATTCGGGTGATGCCGTTTTATAAACAAGAATTCTATCTATCAAATTACTACTCACCATGTCAAACGAAAATGATTTTTTATCTACCTCTGAACTTGGAGCTCCAGCATCATTCATCCAAACATTGTTGTAA
>JABDBZ010000109.1 GCA_013288385.1 Bacteroidota bacterium | reverse complement strand
TTGTATGGTTGTTCATAAACCCATTCGGTTCCCACGGTAATTATTTGGTAATTATTATTTGTGTAATCTATTTGCGTAATTTTTTCGTGCTTGGAAATATTAAAATTTAATATTTCCCAGTTATAACCATCATCTTTACTTATGAAGCGCTTTTCTGCAAATTCAGCAATTAAATTGTTGCCTACTTTAAAAATATTATTTATTTGCGATAAATACTCTGAATTAGGCAGTGTTACACATTCAAATGCACCACCGTTTTGTGAACGATATAATTTATTTTCTGCGGTGTAGAATTCGAAAATTTTATTGTCGATAGCATGGCCTTTATTTTCAAAGAACATATAAGCTCCATAAGGCCATGTAGATTTAACACTTGGTAAGATTGCCCAATTACTTCCTTCATTTTTTGATATTAAATATAAATTCTCTGCTGGACGTGAAATAATTAAAATATCATCTGTAACACTTAGTTCAGTTTGAAAAGGATATTTTGGATCTAATAGTTTACTTACCAATTCCCAAGTATAGCCATCATGTGATTTTAATAAGTAGCTTACGGAATTCGGATCTGGTATAAAAGGACCAGGTTTATCTTCAATATATTCTATATACGCATATATAGCACTGGTATTCTGCCGTATTGATAAAAATGCTTTTGATTTTGACCATAAATTAGGAACAGGTGCAAGTGCAGTTATTGAGTTTGTTATTTTTGAAACCGTATAATCATCCTTCACATGATTCAGCCGATAGGTGATTAAA
This sequence comes from Bacteroidota bacterium, assembly GCA_013288385.1. GTDB lineage: Bacteria > Bacteroidota > Bacteroidia > B-17B0 > Aurantibacillaceae > Aurantibacillus. Next base: position 3,419 of record JABDBZ010000109.1, on the reverse strand, counting down.
TTAAAATTCCCATCAGCATTAGGAGCTAGACCAAAAGCAAGATGTTGGTTATTGAAAGTTATAGCGCCACTTCGTTGAATTTCTGATGCAAATCCAACATCTTTTGCTGGGAAAGATGTTAAATATACTGTATTTAATCGATTCAAAGCCATAGCCATGAATGGCGTGTTTAATAAAAGAATTATTATAAAATAATATAGATATTTAAATGAAATTTTGTTTTGAAACATAATTGTCTCCTTGATTATTATTTAACTGTTATGTGGAATATGGAGCTTTTTTATCAGGTTCAAGAGGAGAATTTGTCATCTCGGCTAGACTGTGAATAGACTAGAAGCCGAGATGACAATATAAATTACATCGATACACCAAACCCTAAACCAATACCAGCAACTTTTACTTTTACTGTTTGCGCAGCGCCAACAGAAAGTTCATTGACACCAGACATTGTTTGACTTGGAATATAAGTTAAAAAAGTGTTTAATTTATAACAAGGCATTGATCTTGTATAACCTGCGCTTGTTATTAATCTTGCAGCAGAGCCAGGGGCAAGAGTATTTATTACGATGTCTTCTTCATGGCCTATGCGATTACCATAAGAGAAGCCTAATCTAAATACATCTCTTGGGCTGTATTTATATTCTGCACCAACTTTTAATAAGGTTTGATTGCTCCACCCAAATCCTGGACCATTGTCACCACCAACACAATCACCCGGAGTGGCTGTACCTGGAGTACATCTACCATCGAATAACGCACGAGAATTATGACCATAAGTTCCAACTTTCTTGTTCATAATTTTTACAACATCAATCAATAAGCTTAAATCGGCACGTGGCGAAATATTTACGCCTGCAGAATATCTAGCCGGTATGTCTAATTCACCTCTATGTACTAATAAATCTTTATAATCATCAAGCTTAGTCATTTTAACTTTAGGTGTTGCAGCTGCGGCAATAGAAAAATGATTGTTAAATCTATATAAAACACCTGCAGTTGCACCAAAGCCATGGTTATAATCAGTACCGTTATTAGAAAGTTTAGTTGCAACCCCGCCAGTTAACGCAGTTTGAGTAAACGGTGCTAATCCTTGTGCACCAGCTGATTTAAATGCTTGAACATAAAAGCTTCCAGTTAAACCAAAACTTAATTGTGGGCAAAAAAAGTAATTATAACTAGCATTTAATGAGCCAATCTTTAAAGAAGATATAACAGTACCATTTCCTAAAACACCATCATCTGGAGCTGGGACACCGAATAATGTTCCAACTCTATGAGTTCTATATTTTGTACCAAACCCACCAATTGAATCTAAAGAAACACCAAAATGGTGTTGTTGATTGTAATGAAAAAGATAACCAATATCAGGCATTACAAAAACGTGGGTTTTACTATCAAAAGTCCCTGCAGGTGCTGATAGGGGAGCAAAAGGAGGTGGCGGTAAAGGTGCTGAAGTACCCGCGCCCCATTTACTATACATATCCGGGAAGTAGACTGCTACGCCAGCGTCAAATTTATGATCAACTACGCCTATACCAGCTGGGTTGATAATAGTGGCATACGCGTCCTGAGGTTTAGCCACGCCTGCACCGCCCATGCCGCGGTTAATCTGCCCAAAGCCATAATCAAATACACCATTAATAGCATAGGCTTGGGATACTGATAGCACCATTACGGTTGCTATCTTAATGTATGGAAATTTCATAATCATCCTTAATTATAAATGTTAATAATTCAACGCTTATAGAAGTATAAGCTGATGATTAATTATAGGCACAATATTTTAGGTTTTGTCTATAATTAAAAATATTAGTGATTAATTTAATAAATCTAATGAGTAAAGTTGGAATTACTAACCAAGAAAAAATAAATAAGTTAAATTGCTTTGTATTGCCCGGCCACATTCGTGATTGCCAGCCAGAATATCTTGAACTATATAATCAGGCTTATAGATTTTGGCATGAATTTATGGGTAAAGAAATGGAATCTGAGAAGTTAACTGATATTGAATCAAAGTTATCTAGTGATGGTTTTATGTTATTTAAAGATATTTATATCTTATGCTATGAAAATAATGAAGATAGTAAACCATCACAATATACTTACAAACATCCAAAGCAACAGACTAAATCAATAACAGAAATAGTAGGTTTATTTTGTTTTGATGATAAGGATGTGACAAGTCCAGCAGTTCTCGGTCAAAGTTATTTTAAAGCTTATCCCAAAGATATTTTAGAACAATATATCATGCAAGCCACTAGTATTATGACCATTGGTCATTTATTAGTACATCCACAATGGCGTCGCAAGCAAATTGGAATTGGTTTGTCAGATATTCTAGTTTGGTTTATGCACAAAAGATTTGCGGAATCTGGTACTGATTTAATGATTTATTTTACTAGAAACAATCGTGGCACAGATGATTTAGGTATTAAATTTGGTGGAACGGCCATTTTAGAACATTATAATTATGGCGGCTTAGATGCTCATATAATTGCTACCAAACCGCAAGATATAATAATGGATTGTGGTACCCCAGAGATTAATTGGCTTAGTGAATTATTGTGGGATAATCGGATAAATTGTAATCTAAATATGGGAAAAAATAATAATAGAACTAATGAAGATTTTAAACTATCAAATCAAATTAAACCCCACAATAGGATTTGATTATTGAGTAATGCTTGGTCTTATTTTATCAACTTTTGGCTCTTCAATCCAATCAATTAACTCAGGCTTGATCCGATCTTTTGGCTCTTCAGTCCAATCAATTAACTTAGGATTAATCCGATAAGGTATTTTAGGCTTTTTAGAAGGACACAAAAACAACATAGGCGAAGGTAAGGTTAAGTTTTGGAAAAAAACAACATTAAACATTTTAAACATTTTGCAAAAGTTATTTAGGTTAGAAGTTGAATATCTGGGTGAAAACGAAAACTCATCAAAAGGTGCTAATATTGTGTGAACTAGAGTTTGATCTAGATCGACCAATAAATGAAATGGAGCAGTAGCCAAAGGTGCTGAATATGAAGTTGGATAGTGTAAATTTTTTCCTCGTGATTTTCCAAAATGTACAGTCATTTGAGCAATTGCTTCATATACATTCTTGTTTTCAACTAATATGAGGGACGTTAAATATTCTTTATGCACAGAATAAAAACTACCAAGATCTAATCGAATAGTTCTTAAATGATATCCTCGTAAATTTTTGCTGTACAATTCGATTAAGGCTTCACATTCTTGATAACCAAGAAAATTTATTTCCTTAATTGCAGCTTCTCCATCTAAACCAATTTCTAACACTAAATATTTAACTGCTCGAGAGTGAGCGTCTGTAAATTTAGCCATTACAATTTTCGATGTTTCTCTTGAATATGTGTCGTCAGGATGTTCCTGCCAAGATTTGAAATGTTTTGCAG
>JABDBZ010000108.1 GCA_013288385.1 Bacteroidota bacterium | reverse complement strand
AAACATTTGCATTCCAGGCCGAAAACTTTTATTTGAATAGTAACGAACACACAAGAAAACACATTGATGCTCAAAGTGCCGAAGATAGATTTAATCAACGTTTACGCTTGTTGTATCCAATACATAATATATGTCGGAGTGCACCCATTATGCATAAAATTCGCAGTATCAAAAGTGCATATGAAATCGAACTCATACAGAAAGCATGTGATATAACAGAAAAGTAATAAAATGATTGATTTATCTGGATTCATATCAATAACTGGTCAGCCCGGTTTATATAAAATTGTGGCACAAAGCAAAAATGGAATTATTGTTGAAAATTTAAGCGACAAAAAGCGGTTAAATATTTATGCAACAACCAAAGTATCTACTTTAAGCGACATTAGCATGTTTACAAGTGGAGATGATAAACCACTAAACGAAATTATGACTGCTATTTCTGATAAAGAAAAAGGTGGTCCTTCAATTGATCATAAAGCAGATGATAAAGCTGTAGAAGCTTATTTTGCAGAGATTTTACCTGACTATGATAAAGAACGTGTTTATGTAAGTAATATGCGTAAATTATTTAGCTGGTATAATACTATGCAAAGCACCGGTAATTTAAAAACCGAAGAGGAAAATAAGAGCAAAGACGGTGAAGAAAAATCAAGAGCATTAAAAGCAACTGAAGCAAAAGCTGAATCTAAAAAGAATGTTTCTAAAGAAACAGGCAGAGTAAAAGCTATTGCAGGTAATAAGAAAACAACTGGTGTAAGAAAAACCGGAACTGCTTAATTAAATTTTAATTAAAAAAGAAAGCGACTTATTTGGTCGCTTTTTTATTATGCAAAAATTGGGTTACAACCATTTCTGCTTTTTCAAAAGCCTCTTCTAAGACTTCATTCAAAATAAAACAATCAAATAATTCGGCTGTTTTTAATTCCTTCTCTGCTTTGGCAACACGACGGGCAATACTTTCCGGACTATCAGTACTTCGCGAATGTAAGCGTTCTTCTAAAATTTTAATGCTTGGTGGCATTACAAAAACACCAAGCGCATTATCCTTAAATTGATTTTTCAAATTCAAACCACCCTCTACATCAATATCAAAAATAACCGCTTTGCCTTTTTCCCAAATACGTTCAACTTCAGAGCGCAACGTTCCGTAATAAACGCCAGAGTATACTTCTTCCCATTCCAAAAATTCTTTGTTGGCAATTTTTTGCTTGAATTCTTCAATTGAAAAATAATGATAGTCTTTTCCATTTTCCTCAATGCCACGTTTGGGACGGGATGTAGCAGAAATAGAAAACTCAATTTGACTTGGAAATGTTTTTAATAAATGGCGCACGATGGTAGTTTTACCAGAACCAGATGGGGCTGAAAATATTATTAACTTGCCAGGAGCCATAAACAAAGATAATTAAATAATTAATAGACTGTCTTAGACAGATGTTTTTAGCCACAAAGACACGGTTTATTATCAAGCCGCAGAAAGATTAGCCACAAGGACACGAAGACACAAAGTTTTTTACTAAGAAAATGTTTAAAAATTTTGCAGGGCGATCCCTTCTACTTACGCTTGCGCCGAAGCTTCAGCGTAGGATCATGGAGAAGGGTTGGGGATGAGACTGAATCTTTTTACAAAATAAAAATGGCAGCCACAATCATGATAACAATAATAACAAGGTACTGCCAAACATCAACAAAATAAGGCGACAGCTTTTTCCAGTTTTCTTTGAAGCTTGGCATTACTCAACTACAATTTTATATTTTGATTTGTGAGAAGAAGATGGACAAGAGGTTTTCATTTTATCTATTACAATTATACCACCTTGTTTTACTGCGATATTAAAAAAATTGCTTGTCGTAGAAGAATCTGGTTTTTTAGAATTATACTTAACCGTTTTTATCGATCCTCCAATTGCCATAGAAATTTCGTATGACTTTATTGTGCAGTCTTCAGGAAAATCTTTCAATGCTTCACGAATACTTTTTATTTTTTCGAATTCTTCTTTAGAATACTTTACGGTTTCTATTTGACCAATGAGTTTAACTCCGGAAACCAAAAAAACTATAAGTAATAAATTTTTCAATGTTTTACCATTTAGCATGAGGCAACATTCTCGGCAATACCTGCATTTCAGATAACAAAAAACCTAAGTGTTCTGTATGAATTCCTTTTCTGCCACCGGTTTGCATGAATATGTTTTCAGGAATAACTAAATTTGATTTTTGTAGCAAAGCAAAAATTTCTTTTTCCCAAACTGTTTTTAAAGTAGAGAAATCAATAGCAATTCCTTCTTTAGCTAGTTTTGCATCTGCTTCTGTTGTTTCAAAAAACTCACCTGTAAAACGCCACAATTCATTCATGGCATTTTGTAAACGCATTTTACTTTCCTCTGTTCCGTTTCCAAAACGATTTACCCAACTGTGTGAATGCCTTTTATGATATGTAACTTCTTTAATTGATTTTGCTGCAATGCCAGCTAATGTTTCATCTTTACTTTTTGCTAATTCACTGAACAATAAAAAATCAAATGAATCAATAAATGCCTGACGTAAAATTGTTTTAGCGTAATCGCCATTACCCTGTTCGCACAACAAACAATTTACAAATTGTCTTTCGTTTCTAAAAAACGCAAGATCATCTTCTGTATGGCCTTTATCTTCAAGCTTCGCAGCGTATTCTAATAAAGCCTTCGCACATCCAAACATATCCAATGCGATATTGGTTAATGCTAAATCTTCTTCTAAAAACGGACCATGACCAGTCCATTCGCTTAAACGTTGCGCAAGAATTAAATTATTATCTGCTATTTTTAATGTGTAATTATAAAGATCTGTGTTCATTCAATTTTAAATTACATGTGCCCAACACCATCAGGTATTTGGTAAAAGGTTGGATGACGAAAAATTTTGTCGTTGCTTGGTTCAAAAAAACTTCCCATATCTTCAGGACTACTCGAAACAATATTGCTCGAAAGCACTACCCATAATGCCATTCCTTCACCACGACGTGTATAAAGATCACGCGCATTTTGTAATGCCATTTCTTTATCAAAGGCATGTAAATTTCCGCAGTGAACAAATGGTTGTCCCGCTTTTTTTTGTACAAATACTTCCCACAAAGGTCCTTGACTATCCGCCATATTTTTATTTTATCCGCCGTAAATTTATTGTAGGCGTTGTTCTTAATTAAATTTTATGCTGCTTGTGATTCATTTTGTTTGCGACCAAATTCAGCAGCAGCAGCTCTTACCCACTCACCGTCTTTATGTGCTTTATTTCTTGCAACTAACCTTTCTTTATTGCAAGGGCCGTTACCATGAATTACATTTTTAAACTCCGCCCAATTTGGTTCGCTGAAATCATAACCTTGTTTTGCTTCGTTCCATTTTAAATTTGTATCAGGACAAATTAATCCTAAATATTCTATTTGAGGAATAGTTTGATTTACGAAACGCTGACGTAATTGGTCATTTGATTCACGTTTAATTCGCCACTTGATAGCGTTATCACTGTTTGGACTTTCAATATCAGGCGGACCAAACATCATGAGTGTTGGAAACCACCAACGATTCAAAGCATCTTGCGCCATTTCTTTTTGTTCAGCAGTTCCGAAAGAAAGTTTGGTCATTACTTCATAACCTTGACGTTGATGAAAACTTTCTTCTTTGCAAATGCGCACCATTGCGCGTGCATATGGTCCGTATGATGTACGTTGCAACATAACCTGATTCATAATAGCGGCACCATCAACCAACCAACCAATTGCGCCAATATCGGCCCAAGTTAAAGTTGGATAATTAAAAATAGAAGAGTATTTTGCTTTACCTGTATGCAATGCATCTAACAGCTCATCTCTGCTTGTGCCTAAAGATTCAGCAGCCGTATAAAGATATAATCCGTGTCCACCTTCATCTTGCACCTTTGCGAGTAATACCAGCTTAGCACGTAAGCTCGGGGCACGCGTGATCCAATTTCCTTCAGGAAGCATACCAACAATTTCACTGTGTGCGTGCTGAGAAATTTGACGAATTAAATGTTTACGGTAATTCTCCGGCATCCAATCTTTCGGTTCTATAATGTCGTTCTTAGCTAATTTGCTTTCGAACAGTTCTTCAAAATTTACATCCATTTTTTGGAATTTTTTGTAATATACAAATATACGCTTAAATGGTTTTTAAACAAAACTGAGATTTATCAGGCTTTTTGGGATAATAAAGGTGTTCATTTTAAGAAGCGCTACGCTTTTTCAACAAGGCGTAATAGAACGCAAATGACGTAGATTTTTATGATTAATCCCGATAGCT
>JABDBZ010000107.1 GCA_013288385.1 Bacteroidota bacterium | reverse complement strand
GTAAGACAATCAAAAATTAGCATTTTTTAGTGGTCCTAAAGGTTCTATTATTTTATTTGCACTTTCAATAGGATTTACTTATATTAAGCCTTCTTGGGATTTTACTTTAATAATGTTATTTAAATTTAGCACGTTACTTTTAGATTACTTTTTATCTTTCCCTGAAAATTTATGTAGTTCAGTTTCTTTATTTTTTTCAAACAAATTTCAGAAATCGAAACAAGTTCATGAAAAAATTAAATACAAAAAAGAAAAAACGAGCCTGTTTTTTGTAACATATTTTTATCTTTACCGATCATGGATTCTTTTTATACATGAATCTATTTAATGAATAATATATATTAATTAACGTAAATAAAATGCTTATTTCAGAAACTAAAATAAGGGTACGGTACGGCGAAACAGATCAAATGGGTTATGCATACTATGGTATATATGCTCAATATTATGAAGTAGGCAGAGTTGAAGCAATGCGTATGTTAGGATTTTCATATAAGGATGTTGAGGAAAAGGGGATCATGATGCCGGTTTTAGAATATAATATAAGGTATAAAAAACCTGCTTATTATGACGATGAAATAATGGTGGTTACTATGCTTAAAGAAATGCCAAACGGCGTTAAACTTAACTTTGAATATGAATGTTTTAATCAAAAAAATGAATTATTGAATTCAGGTAATGTTACACTTGCTATCATAGATAAATCAACCAATAAATTGTGCAAATTACCCAATTGGTTTAGTAACGCTTTAGCCAAGTTTTTTTAGGTATTTTTCAATCAATACCTTCAAATTATTTAAGTATATTAGCTAAATTTTTTAAAAATGATTACAGTACAAAAAATTCAAATGGTCGACTTAAAAACTCAGTATGAGAAAATTAAGTCGGAAGTTGATAATGGCATCCAAGAAGTTATAAATAGTACAGCTTTTATAAATGGCCCTGCAGTAAAAGAATTCCAAAAAGATCTTGAAACTTATTTAAATGTAAAGCATGTTATTCCATGTGCAAATGGAACAGATGCATTACAAATTGCTATGATGGCTTTAGGACTTAAACCCGGCGATGAAGTTATTACAGCAAATTTTACTTATGTTGCTACTGCGGAGGTTATTGGTTTACTCGGACTCACTCCTGTTTTGGTAGATGTAAATGAAAATACATTTGATATTAATATTGAAGCTATTGAAAAAAACATTACTCCAAAAACAAAAGCAATTGTTCCTGTTCATTTATACGGACAATGTTGCAATATGGAGGCTATAATGGCAATTGCTAAAAAACATAATTTATTTGTTATTGAAGATGTAGCACAGGCGTTAGGTGCCGATTATATTTTTGCAGATGGAACAAAAAAGAAAGCCGGAACAATTGGTACAGTAGGATCCACCTCTTTTTTCCCAAGCAAAAATTTAGGATGCTATGGAGATGGTGGAGCAATATATACCAATGATGATAATCTTGCTGCTAAATTAAGAATGATTGCACACCATGGACAAAGCAAACAATATATTCATGATGTGCTTGGAGTTAATTCGCGTTTAGATACAATACAAGCCGCCATCCTAAAAGTAAAATTGAAACGTTTAGATTCATACGCAAAAGCAAGAAACAATGCTGCTGATTTTTATGACAAAGCTTTTGCAAATCATGCTAAAATCAAAACACCAGTTCGGGCAAAATACTCTAATCATGTTTTTCATCAATATACTTTAACTTTAAAAGAAATAGACAGAAATAACTTACGGGAGTTTTTAGCAAATAAAAATATTCCAAGCATGATCTATTATCCAATTCCGTTACATAAACAAAATGCATATAAAAGTGAGCGATTTAACGACAAAGATTTTCCTATAACTGAAAAATTGTGTGCACATGTTATTTCTTTACCAATGCATACTGAGTTAAATCACGAAACATTAAAATACATTACTGATAACGTTTTAGAATTTTGTAACAAATAATTTTTACACATGAAGATAGCAGTTGTTGGAACAGGTTATGTGGGTTTGGTTACCGGAACATGTTTTTCGGAAGTTGGCGTTGATGTAAATTGTGTTGATATTGATGAAAAAAAGATAGAGAATTTAAAAAAGGGAATCCTTCCTATTTATGAACCGGGTTTGGAAGAAATGGTTCTCAGAAATTCTGAAAAGAAAAGATTACATTTTTCTTTATCTTTAAAAGAGAGCATTCAAAATGCAGAGGTTGTTTTTATAGCCGTAGGAACGCCACCAGATGAAGATGGATCAGCCGACCTCAAATATGTATTAAGTGTTGCGGCTTCAATTGGCGAACATATGACACATCCTTTAGTTGTGGTTACTAAATCAACTGTTCCTGTAAGTACAGCCGAAAAAGTTAGAAATGCAGTTCAGACCGCATTAAATAAACGTCAATCAAAATTAGAATTTTATGTTGCTTCAAATCCGGAATTCTTAAAAGAAGGTGCCGCAATTGAAGATTTTATGAAGCCGGATAGAATTATTGTTGGTACTGACAGAGTTGAGGCAGAAGAAATCATGCGTAAATTATATAAACCATTTTTAATGAACGGACATCCAATTATTTTCATGGATATTCCTTCAGCTGAAATGACAAAATATGCCGCTAATGCAATGCTTGCAACCAAAATTAGTTTTATGAATGATGTTGCAAATCTTTGTGAGATTATGGGTGCAGATGTTAACATGGTGCGTAAAGGAATTGGAAGTGATGGGCGAATTGGACATAAATTTATTTATCCTGGAGTTGGTTATGGCGGAAGTTGCTTTCCGAAAGATGTTAAGGCATTAATTAAAACTGCAAAAGAACATAAATACGATATGCGTATTTTAAATGCCGTGGAAGATGTAAATGATTCACAAAAAGAAGTTTTATTTAATAAGGTCAGAACACATTTCAATAATAATTTAAAAGGTAAAACTTTTGCTTTATGGGGTTTATCTTTTAAGCCTAAAACGGATGATATGCGTGAGGCTCCTTCATTAGTTATAATTGAAAAACTGTTGAATGCAGGAGCAAGTGTTGTTGCATACGATCCGGTGGCAATGCACGAAGCAAAACGAATTTTGGGTGATACTATTTCATATTGTACCGATATGTATGACACACTAAATAATGCGGACGCTTTACTAATTGTAACAGAGTGGCCTGAATTTAGAGTGCCGGAGTTTGATGAATTAAATAAACGACTTAAGAAAAAAGTATTATTTGATGGCAGAAATATTTTTGATGCGAACGATATGAAAAAATTAGGGTACGCTTATTATTGTATTGGAATTAAAACAAATTGATATGAAAAGAGTTTTAATAACCGGTGCAGCCGGATTTTTAGGTTCACACTTATGCGACAGGTTTATTAAAGAAGGATACCATGTTATTGGCATGGATAATTTAATTACCGGCGATTTAAAAAATATTGAACATCTTTTTAAGTTAGAACATTTTGAATTTTATCATAATGATGTTTCTAAATTTATTCATGTCCCAGGAAATTTAGATTACATTTTGCATTTTGCATCACCTGCTTCACCGATTGATTATTTAAAAATTCCCATTCAGACATTAAAAGTTTCTTCTTTAGGTACTCATAATGTTTTAGGTTTAGCTCTAGTAAAAAATGCACGTGTGCTGGTTGCCTCTACCAGTGAGGTTTACGGCGATCCTGTAGTTCATCCTCAAACGGAAGATTATTGGGGAAATGTAAATCCGGTTGGTCCACGCGGTTGTTACGATGAAGCCAAACGTTTTATGGAAGCATTAACAATGGCCTATCATAATGCGCATGGTTTGGAAACACGAATTGTTCGGATTTTTAATACATATGGTCCTCGTATGCGATTAAACGACGGACGTGTTTTACCTGCTTTTATTGGTCAGGCATTAAGAGGTGAAGATTTAACAATGTTTGGTGATGGAAGTCAGACCCGTAGTTTTTGTTACGTAGATGATTTGGTTGAAGGAATTTATCGTTTGCTTCTAAGTGATTATCATTTGCCAGTTAATGTTGGCAATCCGGAAGAAATTACAATCAAAGATTTTGGTGAAGAAATTTTAAAATTAACATGTGCTAAGCAAAAATTAATTTCGTTGCCACTTCCAAAAGATGATCCTAAACAACGCAGACCAGATATTACTTTAGCAAGAAAAATTTTAAATTGGGAACCAAAAATTAATCGTGCTCAAGGCTTAAAAATAACTTTCGAATATTTTAAGACTTTAAATAAAGACGAGCTTAATAAAGTAGAACATCGCAAATTTAATTAATTGTGCAGAATTTAATCGTGCACTATAATATAACCGTTAAGGGAAAAGTTCAAGGTGTAAGATACCGTGCCAGTGCTCAGGCAAAAGCCCATGAGTTAGATTTAACCGGCTTCATACGAAATTTAAATAATGGTAACGTTTATATTGAAGCTGAAGGCAAATTGGATAATTTGAGCGCATTTATGGATTGGTGTTATATTGGTTCGCCTCGTGCTAAAGTTATTGAAGTAAATAGTGAAGAAAGTGATTTCAAAGATTTTAAAACATTTGAAGTCAGAAAATAAAAGTTTTCAATTGGTAAGACTTTAACTCCAAAAGTTAAAATTTATATTCTTTAAATTCCCTTGTAAATTCGGCATCTTCTATTTTCGGATTCACTTGTAGGTAATGATAATTATATTCTTCAAATAAACCTTT
>JABDBZ010000106.1 GCA_013288385.1 Bacteroidota bacterium | reverse complement strand
AATGGTTATTAAAACCATATCCATGCTTTCTATCTACTTGGTTCCTTATTTTTTAATGGTATTTAATGTGTTTACGTTTAATGCCTGGATGATTATAGGATTATATGTAGTAATGGCATTTGGCATGTCAGGCGTTGGATTCTCCATAATGCATGACGCCAATCATGGTAGTTATTCAAAAAACCCAAGAGTAAATAAAATACTTTCTTTCACCATGTATTTAATTGGTGGTAGTCCTGTAAACTGGCAAATTCAACACAATGTATTGCACCATACATTCACTAATATTTCCGGTAAAGATGAAGATATTGATGCGCCTATTTGGTTACTTCGTTTTTCACCACACTCACCACATTACAAAATTCAAAAATATCAACATTTATATGCTTGGTTTTTTTATAGTTTGATTACAATCATGTGGTCGATTACAAAAGACTTTAAACAATTAAGAAGATATGAGGATATGGGGCTTTTAAAAACCAAGAACACATCGTTTAATAAAGAAATTGGTAAATTAATTTTAGCTAAAATATTCTATTATGCATTTATGGTAGCTGTTCCCATTATTTTTATTAGTGCAGCCTGGTGGGTAATTGTTTTGGGGTATATTACAATGCATTTAGTTTGTGGAGTTATTATTGCCACTGTATTTCAGTTAGCACACGTTGTTCCTGAAATGGAATTCCCAATGCCGGATGAAAAAGGAAATATAGATGAAGATTGGACGATACATCAATTGAAAACAACTGCTAATTTTGCGCGTAATAACCGTGTTTTAAGTTGGTTTGTTGGAGGTTTAAATCATCAAATAGAACACCATTTGTTTCCTACAATTTGCCATATTCATTACAAAAACATTTCCAAAATAGTTAAAGATACTGCGAAGGAATTTAATGTTACGTATTTGGAGATTCCTACTTTTAGAAAAGCAATTCTTTTGCATATGAAAGAATTAAAAATGTTGGGTCAACCTCAGATGGCTTAAAGCATTCATCCATGAATATTTAGTTTTATTTTATGGATGACATTTATAACAATAACTCTTATTTAAATCAAAACCCTGATTGGCATCAAGAAGATTCAGGATTCAAAGCATCACTCATTCATTCTATTTTATCTTCCAATAAAATTACTTACAAATCGCTTTGCGAGGTAGGATGTGGTTCAGGAGAAGTATTAGCTCAGTTAAAAAAAACAAACCCTTCTAAAGAAATTAAATATGTAGGTTTTGATATTTCAAAGGATGCGATGGATATTGCTTTAAAAAAGCAAGAAGAGAACCTCCAATTTGAATTGAAAGATATTACTTTAAAAGAAGATCAAAGTTTTTTCGATGTCATGTTAGTGATTGATGTAATTGAACATTTACCAAATTACTTTTCTTTTTTAGAAAGTATTTCAAAGAAGAGTAAATACACTGTTTTTCATATTCCATTAGATATATTTGTGTGGAGCTTATTTCGTGAACAGATGTTGATCGAAAGCAAAGAAAGAGTAGGGCACATTCATAATTTTTCGGAAGATTTTATTTTAAGTATTTTGAAAGATAATAATTTCAAGATCCTTGATAAACGATATACAGAGCCCGATTACAAAGCCAATTCATTTAAACATAAAGTAGTGAATTCAATAAAAAAAGTTTTGTTTAAAGTTACTCCGCGATTTTGTACCAAGACGCTTGGTGGTTATTCTGTTTTGGTTTTGTGTGAGAATCAGCATAAGGTTATTCTTTAATTTATACAGCTTTGCGACCTTTGCTTGTAGTTTTGTGTTCTTTGCGGTTACTACACACAGTTTGCTTTCACGTTGCCGCCCTTCGACTCCGCTCAGGGTGACATCGTGGGAATGATACTCTCATTTCTTTTGAGATAACTTAAAAAGGAGATCTTTTTCGCTTTTGGTTAAACTATCGTAACCACTTTTGCTGATTTTGTCGAGCAATGCATTCATAGCCATTTCTTCATTGTGAATTTTGGCATGAGCAGGTTTGTTTGGATTATAGCTTACTACTTTTAATTTGTTTTTATTTCTTTTAAAGAATGCAAAATTAAATAGATCAACTCCTTTTTTTAATTGATAACCGTAAAGTAAACCAAACAAAGCACCACCGATATGAGAAATTTTTCCACCGGTATTTACCGAGAGATCAATAATGGTGCTTAACCCAAAGGTTAATAAGAAAAAATATTTATATGGCATCTCTAAAATTCCCCATAAATAAACGCGATAATTTGGTGCGTAAACAGCCATAACAGCAGCTACTCCAAGTACCGCAGCTGATGCGCCTAATAAAAGAGAGTGGCCAAATGATTCAGGAAATAAAATACCTAAAATTAAAACCAAAGCACCGCCACAAATACCGCTCATGACATATACATACAATAATTTTTTTTCACCAAGGATTGTGAAAAATATTTGCGATGTAAAATAAAACAAAAACATATTCCAAAAGATATGTCCTAAATTTTCGTGTGTAAACATATAAGTGAATAATGTCCACAATTTAAAAATGAATGCTTCACCGCCTATTGGTAAAGCGAAGTAGGGCGTTAAATTTAAGTGTGAAAGATTTCCAACCAAATTAATAGTTAGAAATATAGCTACGTTAGCAACAATGATCTGTGTTAAGATACCGTGTTTTTGTAAATTATATTTTATTCTTTCTAAAAACGGATTCATATTAATAAATTAATAAAAGTGTGTTTTGTCTTTTCTCCAAATTAGAATAATAACTATGGCAACAGCCAAACCACCCAAGTGTGCAAAATGAGCTACGTCATCACCTGCTTTGTTAGATAAACCTGAGAATAATTCAATTAATCCATATCCAATAACAAGCCATTTTGCTTTTATAGGAATGAAAAAGTACAGGTACAACATTCGGTTTGGGAACAACATACCAAATGCACCTAACAAGCCAAATAAAGATCCGGAAGCACCAATTACTACTTGAGAATTTAAATAACTATTTTTAAAATCTAATAAAAATTGAGAAGCTAAGCTTAAAGCCTTTGTAGGATTTTCATGAACCGCTTGATTGTATTGGTTTACAAATTCATTGAATTGAGGTGCGAAATCAAATGACATACGGCTTTGAAATTCGGGCGAATTAATTAAGGATTCAAATGTTTCAACAGATAAATGATCATGAACGGCTTTAATAGAATCTACTAAAGGAGCAACAGAGAAATGAATAATAACCAATTGCGTTAGAGCGGCACCTAATCCGGTTAAAATATAAAATATTATAAATCGTTTAGCACCCCAAACCCCTTCAAGTACTTGCCCAAAAATATAAACGCCAAACATATTGAAAAAAATATGGGCAATACTACCATGCATAAATAAATAAGTAATAAACTGATGTGGCTTAAAATCAGGGGCCGTGAAATAATGTAAGCCCAGATATTGATTAAGATCGATATGTTGTGTTTTTTCGAGACCAACAGTTAAAAGAAATACCAATACATTAATGATAATTATATTTTTTGTTGCTGGCGGTAAATAGCCAAATCCACTGGGGCGATATTGATCGTTAAAAATATTTATCAATAGTTTCTTTTTCTATGTTCATGAAAACGGTTTTTCCATCAGCTGTGTAATTGGGTCCATCACAATTCATCAAATGATTAATGATCAATTGCATTTCGTTTTCTTCTAATGTTTTGCCTTGTTTAATAGCGGTATTCCTTGCCATCGATCTGCATAAATTATCATGCATATCTATCTTAGCATCAATTGTATTTAATTTATACGATTCAATAATATTTTCAATAGTTGATGTGATATTTAAATTTTCAAGATCTGCCGGAGCACCATTTACAACGATGCTGTTCTTTCCAAAAATTTCGATATCAAATCCCAAGATTTTAAATTCAGGCAAAAGAGTTTCTACTAAAGAAAAATCTTTCGCACTTAATTCTATTTGCTCTGGAAATAAAATTTGTTGAGTTGGTAATGGCGATTGTGCTTTTGTTTTAAAATAATGCTCATACAAAATGCGCTCATGAGCCCTTTGTTGATCAATAATTATTATGCCATCTGTTGCATTGCAAACTATATATTTCCCAAATAATTGAAACGTTTTATAAATGGTAGCTTCTTGTTGCACGGCTTCAATTACTTCCTGAGTTTGAATTGTATTTTGATCTTTTTCAATTGTTCCTTTAAAACCTTCAAATAAAGATTCCCAATGTTTCACATTTGTATCCTCTTGTTTGTAGGCTCGTTCACCATTGTTTTTAAAAGGATTGTAATCTTGATTGTAAGAAATTTTTGGTTGAACAGGAATTCTATCTTTTCCGAAATATTGATTTTGTGTGATCTCTTCCGTATTAAAATCTATCGACGGACCAACATTTGCTTTGCCTAACGCACGCTTGATTACGCTTAATAATGTAATAAATACAGTACGTTCATCAATAAATTTAATTTCCGTTTTTGTTGGATGAATATTTACATCAATTTGTTTTGGATCAATATCAACAAATAAAAACCAAACAGGATGTGCATCCATCGATATCAATTCTTTGTATGCTTCGTAAACAGCTGCACTTAAATATGGACTTCTTATAAATCTATTATTGATAAAAAAGTATTGATCCTTTTTTGATTTACGTGCCAGTTCAGGTTTTGCAACATAACCACTAATTTTTACATATTGTGTTTGCTCATCAACCGTTACCAATTTTTGATTGTACGAATTTCCAAACAAGCCCATAATACGCTGCATGAGCGGAGCGGGAGGGAGGTTGTAAATTTCGTTGTTGTTACTGTGTAAACTAAAATG
>JABDBZ010000105.1:2861-4835 GCA_013288385.1 Bacteroidota bacterium | reverse complement strand
CTCGGATTAAAACTCTTTTTTTTGGTAAAACAGATGAATACGATTGTTATCCTTTTTTGATTGAAACAAACCGGCGATTTAACTCGCATGTGATTTACTTTTTTTTACTGGGCGATTATGGGGTAAATGATAAAAATCATCCGTCTAGCGGTCTTCATTTTCAGACGTTGATGAAACATTTAGCCGACTATTCTATTGCAGGGATTCATCCTTCTTTTGCATCTAATTACAATATCCAACAATTGAAAGTTGAAATTGTTCGCTTGTCATCTATTATCCACCGGGAAATTGTTCATTCTCGCCAACATTTCGGAATCCTTACTTTTCCTGTAACTTATAGATCCCTTATGCAATCGGGTATTAAGCATGATTATAGTTTGGGTTATACAAACATGAATGGGTTTAGAGCAAGCATTTGTTTTCCGTTTAAATGGTATAATATTTCAGAAGAATTAGAATCAGCTTTAATTATTCATCCTTTTTGTGTGAATGATATAGCCTTGGATAAAGAGAGTAAATCAGATCAAACTACAGCGAAACTTATTTTAGAAGAACTGTTTAATGAAACAAAAAAATATGGAGGCGAGTTCATTAATGTTTTTCATAACGACATGCTTTCTAACACCGACAAAGGTTTAAACTGGCGAGGAATATATGAAGCTACACAAGAGATGACAGCTCAATTTGTTTAAAAGTCAAGTGCTTATTTCATAAAAACGAGTTCTTTTCAACAATTAATTAAAATCTAGTGAATAAATAGCATTTTTTAATAAAATCGGGGTTTAAATAATTGTTTTAATGCCCTTATTTTTATAAAATTGCATAAAATTTACCGAAATGGCAGAGTTACACGTTTTAGCAATAAATTATATAGAGATAAATTCTCAACAAGAATTGGAGTTTAAATACAAGCCTGATGTTCCAAAATTACAGTTGGTTGGTACTCTTCTGGATCCTGAGAGCGAAGATGAGGAAGAAGGTTTATTATTTGTAACACAAAAGCAATTAAATCAATTGATAGCTAATAAGGATATAGAATTAAAGGTTCAGGATGATCGTTGGTATCCGGTTAAACCTTTAACAAAAGAACAAATTAAAAAAATTGGATTAGTAGACATTGATGCGAACTACATGGGTACTGCCGGAGATTTAAAATGCTACGAAGCCATTAATATTTCTTAAAAACTACCATTCTGCCGGACCGAACCTTTTCGTTAATTTATGATTCGGTTTTAATTCAAAAAATAATTGATCGGGCCAAAATAAAATTTTAAAACTCAATGTAGGCGAAAGTAATCTTTCGCTTATTTTTTTGGGATCTTTAAAAACAAAACGATAAGCTACATCGCTACCCAAACCAAAGTATCTAAAAATTTTGAACTGTACAGTAATTCCGGGTTCATACAATAGAAAAAAATACTTTTTATCTTTTGAATTTAAACGATAATTTTCTTCTTTTTGATACCAGGCCAAACCTGCACCGGCTTGTATAGGCACACTTAATTGCCATCTCTGGGTTTTATAATAAACAAAATCAATGTAATAACACAAGTAACCAAATTTTAAATATTTTATGGTTGTTTCTGTATTTCCCAAATCATTAATTTGATAAAAAGTTTTTGGTACATCACTTTTTAACCAACTAATACCACCACCTATTCTAAGTTTCCTACTAAAAGCAACTCCCAGTCGTACTCCGGTTATGGACGCCAATCCATTTTCAATAAAACTATAACGCGATTCGAATCGGGCGTCAATACTTGATTTGCTATGAAACACAACATTTAAAGAGTCGAGAAATTGTGAACGACTTGTAGTCGCAATGATCAAGAATAATAATATAAAAACCGATCTTTGCATTTCTAACAAAATTAAGTGTATAACTCCTGATTTGTATTTTTTGCATTTAATTGTTTCAACAAGATGCTTGTAGTAATTTTAGAATTTACAAATGCTCGATACTCCAATTGAATA
>JABDBZ010000105.1:2172-2851 GCA_013288385.1 Bacteroidota bacterium | reverse complement strand
GGCCCGCAACGCTCTGAACTTCTTAAAAGCGAAGCAGGTATCCATACATTTAAAGATCTTCTTTTTTATTTTCCTTTTCGTCATGTTGATCGCACAAAGTTTCATACAATAAAAAGTATTACCGAAGAATCTGTTCCGGTTCAATTAAAAGGTGTTATTGAAGGCATGCAGGTTATAGGTGAGCGACAAGCAAAACGTTTGGTTGCTAAGTTTCGGGATAATACCGGTACAATTGAATTAGTTTGGTTTAAAGGACATCAATGGATGGCAAGTAAATTAAATGTTGGGGTAGAGTATGTCGTTTATGGCAAACCAACTGAGTTCAATCGAAAATTTAATATTGCGCATCCTGAAATTGATTTGGCAAGTGAATGGGAAAAAAATCCACCGTCTGCATTTCAACCTGTTTATAATACATCTGAGAGATTGAAGACAAGAGGTATGGATAGTGCCGGCATCAGAAAAGTGATGAAGCAACTCTTCATTCAAATTAATCCTTCTCTTGTCCCTGAAAATTTAACGGACGAATTGCGGAACGACTTTAAATTAATGGGAAGGTTTGCGGCACTTCACCAGATTCATTTTCCGGATAGCTTTAAGAATTTGCAAGCTGCAGAAATGCGTTTAAAATTTGAAGAATTATTTTATGTGCAGTTGCGTTTACTCCGTTTAAATAAAG
>JABDBZ010000105.1:498-2162 GCA_013288385.1 Bacteroidota bacterium | reverse complement strand
TGCCAATACAATTAAAGGTTTCGTATTTTCAAAAGTTGGCTCATTATTTACTAATTTTTATAATAATTATTTGCCATTTGAATTAACGCATGCACAAAAACGAGTGATCAAAGAAATTAGAGCTGATGTAGGAAGCGGAAAACAAATGCATCGCTTAATGCAAGGTGATGTAGGAAGTGGTAAAACATTAGTTGCACTCATGTGTATGTTATTGGCGAATGATAATGCCCGCCTGTCGGATGGACAGGGTTATCAGGCATGCATCATGGCACCTACAGAAATTTTGGCGCAACAACATTTTGTTACGTTTAAAGAGTTTTTGAAAGACCTTCCTGTAAAAATTGAAATCTTAACTGGTTCAAGTACTGCAAAAGAACGCAGATACATTTTAAGTGCGCTTGCATCCGGTGAAATTAATATGTTGATTGGTACACATGCTTTAATTGAAGATAAAGTTATTTTTCAAAATTTAGGTTTTGTTGTTATTGATGAGCAACATCGTTTTGGCGTAGAGCAACGTGCTCGTCTTGCTAGAAAAAATACGCAACCGCCACATATTTTAATTATGACTGCAACACCAATTCCTCGCACATTAGCTATGACTTTATACGGCGATTTAGATACGAGTGTGATTGATGAATTACCGCCTGGTCGCAAACCTATTAAAACAATGCATTTCAGCGAATCGCAACGTTTGCGTTTATTTGGTTTTATGAAAGAGCAAATTCAATTGGGTAGGCAAATTTATGTTGTTTATCCTTTGATCAAAGAAAGTGAAAAATTAGATTATCAAAATTTGCAGAAAGGTTATGATGATATGATTCAGGAATTACCACCACCAAAATATCAGATAAGCATAGTACATGGTAAATTACCAAGTGCCCAAAAGGAATTTGAAATGCAACGATTTGTAAAAGGTGAAACACAAATAATGGTTGCTACAACGGTTATAGAAGTTGGTGTAAATATTCCGAATGCGAGTGTAATGGTAATTGAAAGTGCTGAGCGTTTTGGTTTGTCACAACTGCATCAATTGCGTGGTAGAGTAGGGCGTGGAGGAGATCAATCGTATTGCATTTTAATGACCGGCTATAAATTAGGTCAGGATAGCAGAACACGAATGGAAACAATGGTGCGAACAACTGATGGATTTGAAATAAGTGAAGTGGATTTAAAATTACGTGGACCAGGAGATATTGAAGGCACACAACAAAGCGGTGTATTAGATTTAAAAATTGCTGATCTTGCGAAAGACGGACAAATATTACAAATGGCGCGTAATGCAGCCCAGCAAATTTTGGATGAAGACAGTGAATTGAGTTTAGAAAAAAACAAAATCTATAATTATTCTTTAGCTCAACAAAATAGGAATCGGCCTGACTGGAGTAAAGTTGGCTAAGGCCAACTAATTTTGAATTATGAATGTTGAGTTTTGAATTGGAGTAACGCTGAGAAATAATTTTGAATTGCGAAAATGTACAATCTTTGTCATTTCGAACCCTTCGTCAAGCTCAGGATAAACTCAATACAAATTAAAAAAACTTTGTGCCTTTGTGTCTTCGTGGTTATTTTATTATGCGTTTTGCGATAGAGAGTGCCTTTATGTCGAGTTGTTAGTTCGAGAACCAAAAACCAATCTTTATCAAATAAATAAATCGACTTAT
>JABDBZ010000105.1:0-488 GCA_013288385.1 Bacteroidota bacterium | reverse complement strand
AAATAAACTTCCTGAGAATTAATTCTATCAGAACCGGAAATGTTTTTAGAGTATCTGCAGGTTAAATTATATCCTACTTTTAAAGCTTTGTAAGTAAAATTGCAACCACTTATCAAAACACTATTGGGTGCACTATTAGTAATTCTTTGACCAAGATGTAATTTAAATAAACCATAACCTATATAAGAGCCGTATTGAAAAAAGTTTTGCTGATAAGATTGAAGTTTTACAAATGTGTATGCATTGCAATTCCATTTTGATTTTAATTCAAATTTATAACCACCTTGATATATTTGTGTTAGCGGTCTTTTTGAAACACCTTCTAATCCTTCATCGGGTTGAGTAACACTTAATGCACTTGCGCCGAAATAAAAATTTCCGCTATAAATTAAAAATCCAACTGAAAAATCCATATTGGTTTTTCGCATAACTATAGGCATCTCAGTATCCCAATCGTACCATTCTACTCGTCCATTTGGTGTAGGGAC
>JABDBZ010000104.1 GCA_013288385.1 Bacteroidota bacterium | reverse complement strand
CCTGATAATCTTGAGTTTTGTTTTTACCTGATTGTTTATTTTGTCCCGCAACCTCTTTTAGTAAATGTAAACAGGCAGCCATTTGGTTTTTTGTCTGTTCGCATTCAGATACTAATAAAGTGTGCGCAATTTTACCATCAAATAATAAATGTATTAACCTTATTACGTTATTAAGATCTTGTAACTGTAATTGATCAAGATTTTTAGATACTTTTGTTAAGGCCATACCACGAGAAAATAATAAACTCAAATCTTTCGTAATTGGAATACCCTGTTCTTCATATATAAAAGTATCATTAGGTGTTGCTTTATTCTCTCCTGTGAAATTTTCATATGCTAATTGTAGTAACTCTAGATAAGTACTAACTGTTTTTTTTAATCTAGTAAAATAAAGTATTTTATTAAAATCTTTCTTGTCTAATAAATCTCGAATAACTGCATTAAAATAAACTATTGATAAATTCTGTGCAAAATTATTATTTACAATTGGGTATTTAGTATTAGTTAAGTCATATCTACCTGAATATTTTTCTAGAAGTAACGCATGCTTACCATTGCTCAAAAGCCCATTCATGTTGCTTAATATAGCGTTTTCAACTAATCTGTTACTAAAAATAATATCAAAAATTGTAGTAAAAGCCGTCGAAACAATTTGTAATATTCCTAAAGTGAAAGTCACAGGTGTGGCCATGCTAATAAGAGCAGGAATTAACATTAAAAGCTGATTAGCAGCATTCATACCGATATGGTATACAGCATGCTCTGGTATATTTCCATTTTTTGCTAAAGCGTTTTCAAGTTCTGACCTACCTATAGAAGTTATTATTGATACCACCGGTAACAAATTGGTTAAGTCGCTGGGAACAAAACTACGTTGAAATATGCTATTAGCTGTATTTACAAGTGGAACACCAATGCTGGTTCCTGTTGCAATACCACCACTAACCTTTGCCCACTTTGAGTCAGAATCAATCAAATTTGCTAAATAAGAATTAAGTGAAGATGCTAAAGCCCAATATTTCAAACCGGCTATACATGCGTTAGCTAAATATTTTGCTTCCATTTTAGGATTGGCAAAAGGTTTAATATACTTTGAATGCATATGAATTTGAAAATCGTTTATCCCTTGGCGGCCATATTGTATAATATGAATCGGCCAAGTAATTGCCTCTGGAAAATTTGTATTCGTTAATTCAATTACTTTAATAATCTTTTTAATAACATCAGGCGGATCATTAACCAGCACAAATTTGCCGATACTGCTCATTACTAAAGAAATAACTGCCTGATGATACTGCTTTCTTATTGATATCGCCTGTTGCCAAAGATTTAAAAAGATCTCTGAAAATTCTGGATCACAACTATATAAATCATGAATATCCGCAAAAGATAGGACATTATTTTTATACATTATAGTTATGACTTTTGCCATATTATCATTAGCAAAAGCTTTGACGTCAGCATCAACCTTTGGAGTTTGTCTTAATTCAATTATTTTATATAATGCTTCATCAAGTTTTTGTCCCTTTATAAGCTCTAAAATTTCATACTCCGTCATGAAGAATTTTAATGAAGGATTTTGCGTAACCAAATCAGGATTTGAACAGCAGGCTTTATATGCTTCTTCAATTTTACCAGCGTTTAAATTTTCACAAACTTCTCGAGCATCTTTAGCATTATGTAAGTTTTTTTCCTGCTCTGGAGATAATTTTATAGTTTTATCTTGTTGTAATTTTTCTAATTCAGCAATGATTGCTTTAATACCTTCATAATCTTTATTAGCTAGTAACTCATACGCTTTGTTTATAGCAAAATTAAATAACATATCCTGATGTATTGGATCTTTATCTTTTTTAAGTTCCTGCAATAATTTATCACGGTCAAAAGTCTTAGCATCGGTATAATATTTACTATCTGCAATAGATTTGTTAAGAAAATCTCTATACTGCATCAAAGCTTGTATTTTAGAATTCCAATAATTTTGGATATCTTCATACTGTTTATGCCTGGTTTTTTTATCGTGACGATAAGTTTTTTTTGCTTCACGTTGTTCCGCTCCTGATTTTTCATTACATGTATTTATATCATTATTGATTTGATTAACAGTTTGCTGCATTTCATCAGCTTTTTTAGCTAAATCTTCATACGTTTTATTTTTTTCTAATAGAACATTAATTTTATTATCAATTGCAGCTATTTCTGCATCAGACTCGGCGCAATCACGTTTAATGTGCTTTTTTAATTTTTTTATTTTATGCGTTTGTTTATGTTGGCTATACGCTACGTATCCCATTGTTGCTAATGCAATTGCTATAGCAATTACGGGGCCAGTCTCAAGTGATAGGGGTATACTGGCGCCTATTGCAGCTGCTGTGTTACTTGCAGTAACTTGTATATCAATGCCTGAGTTTGCAATACTTCGTAGAATTGGATTTTCCCCATACCATTTACGTTGTGGTAAGCTTGAAATAGCATCCCTAAATGATCCTATCGGAACAAGTTCTTGAGGTGAGTCAAAATCATTAAAACTTTCAGGTAAAACTTCTGGCGATTCTTCAGCTATTGGATGAGTTGCAAAATAATTATCAATAGACAGCATCATACCTCGACCAGGTAAATCTACCGGTACCAAAGTGGAATTGCCATTGATAAGCGTATTAGCATCATCAAATGCAATATTAAAATCTTTTATTCGACCTGGTAATCCTGGTTCAGATTTAATTGACGTTTCGTCTGGACCTCCAGGTAATTTATATTTAGGTAATGCTGTTCCCAATAAGCGTGAATAAAATCCAATATAATTATCCATACCTGAGATAGGATAATTGCGATCTTTAATTAGCCTAGATAAATAATCCTTATAAGCAGCAACAGCATCATGCCAGTTGGAGTCAAATTTTATTTTTTGATTTTTAAGAGCATCTTTAGCAAGATCAAATTTTCTAAACAACCATCTTACACCTGCACATATGTTGACTGAAGGATCTAAATAATATGGTTTATCTATTATCAATAAATAATTATTTAATTCCTTTGGATCATTGAGATAACCAAAAGTTGGGGTCAAGACCTGCATTAAACCATGAACATTAGGATTTTTAGTATTAACATTAAAACTAGATTCAGAAGCTATTAATGCTTTAACTAAGTTAGGATCAAGGGGTTCCTTTGGTTTAAAAACATTATTCCAATAGCCTGTCCAGCCATGAATTAAATGATCATAATTTCGATGCCCTGGAAATTCAGAAAGAGCATTAACCCCCGTTACTGTTGTTGGAAAACCCGCACTGATTGCATGAATTTGTTGCACATTTAAAGTGACCCTCGGGGGTTTAGGTGGGCGTGGAACTCTAATTGGTCGAGGTAACGGATTCGGGGCGGGAGGTCTTATTTTATATGTTTGCTGTGCAGTTGTTAATGGCTGTCCTTTAGCGTATCTATCTTTCTTTTTAGTCATTACTACTCTCCAAAAATAAAACTAAAATTATGGACGAATTAATAGTAACATGTTTAACTATTATAACAATACCTCATCTATTTTATAAAAAATAATTAATTAACGAAGTCATTGCCATGTTCTTTTAAGAGATATTCTTCTTCAAATCTAATTTGAATCTGATACTTATCTTTATTCATGCTTTATTATGTCAATAGGCACAAATAGCGTCAAGTCGGTACTGGCCTTCTCATCAAAGCATATGTACTAGAAGTCCTATTATGTTCCTCTCCTCTTACTCTAAAAGGCTTGTAGGAGCGTTTTGGAATAGGTTTAGAAGAATGCATATGATAAATGGGCGCTGTTAACAATTTATGTTCACGCATTTTAGAAATCTCATAACTTTCTTTAATAGATTTTATATAAGCTATATTTTCTTGATATATCTTTGCAAGATTCATTAAGTCGTCTGTAGTACAGGTATTATTAGCATTTATCCGCTTATTGTTTGCCTCTATTAATTTAGCAATAGTTTGTATTCTATGTCTAACAGCTATGCGATCTTTGGTTTTTATATGAAAATCTATTGTAACTTCAAGGTTCTTACCAGGGCTAGGTAAAATTTTTACTTGATGTAATGTTAATCCATCCTTTTGTTTTGTTTCATTAAAAGACACATGTTCATATAGAAATTCATTATTTCTAAAATTTTTTATTATTGCAGGTACAACGGAAGACCACAGGGGCCAAAATACCACTGAAACAGCTGTTTTTGTTATAAACTGAAAATATTTTGTTTGTACATTGCATAATTCTTTGTATGGTATTACCTTGCCAGTAAGAGGATCTTTTATACTAAGTCTGTTCTTTTGAAATAAAAAATTATAATTAGTAATTTCTCTAGGATTGATTTTAAATCTGATGTCTTTAGATACACAGTCCCCCTCTAAAAACGAATAAATCAGAGGTTCACAATCGCCAAAATAATCCATCATACTACTGTCTACTAAAAGTATTTTGGTAACAATAGTTATTGATTCATTTTTCTGTAACTCTAGAACTTCTGACAACAAAGTAGCATTAATTTTTTCTAGAACTTGATTAAACTCCTTTATTTTTAATTTCAAAGAAGCCAATCGTAAATTTGCCTCATTTATTATAGACTGAGCAAGCATCGAATTAACTTTTGCGAGCAATTGCTCATCAAATTCTCTTAATTCATCTATAAGAATTACCTGTTCGGAATCTAAGGTTACATCTTGCTTAACTACTTTTGTGTCATTTATAAATTGTTCGGCTTGATCTTTTACTAGTCTGGTAAATTTACTTATTGTCCTTTCTTTTTTAGTTAGATTAAAACAATTGTATAATAATTCATACGCTTGCAAATGTGTCCATTTATTATATTTATGTTTTTGTAAAACAATTTCTATATCTTGCGCTTTGATATTATCTAATATAATTTTATAGCAACTAATTAAATCGGGCATAACACCATATTTTATTGCTAGGTCTAGCAATTTATAACGCATTGTTTTTTCAAAATTATCAAAATCATCATGGTTTAAGAAAATAATTAATGCAACAAGGCCGCGTTTAAAACATACTAATGCACTATCGTGAAAATATTTCGAATCAGAAAACTCAATATCATTGATATATTCTTGCACAAATTTTACTTCTTCAGAAAATAAAAATTT
>JABDBZ010000103.1 GCA_013288385.1 Bacteroidota bacterium | reverse complement strand
GTTATCACCTTACCGCAAGTAAAAATGGTGGCGCAGAAGAATTGGTAGAACAAACAGACGCTGAACATCCGTTCGCATTTATTTTTGGTGTGAGTTCATTATTGCCTGATTTCGAAAAGAATTTATTGAACAAAAAAGTTGGAGATAGATTTGATTTCAGAATAAAGGCCGCTGAAGGTTATGGTATTGTAGAGACTGATTATATTATTAACGTTGATAAACAAGCATTTATAGTAGATGGTAATTTTGACAATGAGAGAGTGTTTATTGGTAACGATATTGAAATGCATGATGCAGAGGGAAATCAATTAGTGGGTAGAGTTTTAGAAATAAGCGAAGCACATGTGAAAATGGATTTTAATCATCCATTAGCTGGGCACGATTTACATTTTGTTGGTGAAGTTGTTGAAATAAGAGATGCTTCTCTTGAGGAGTTAGAGCATGGTCATGTGCATGGTAAAGGCGGCCACCATCACCATTAATAAAATAGTTTATTTAAAAAACCTCCTTGTAAAAAGCAAGGAGGTTTTTTATTTAATAATAATAAAGTAAATTTAACGTTATAAATTACAGGAGTGTCACTTCAATCATACAAGAAGTGTCACTTCGAGCGGAGTCGAGAAGCGATAGATAGTTTCCATTCCGATCGACCTAACAAATTTTTTATCAAAAATGAACATCTACACCCAAAAACAAAAATGGAAATGGCTACTTGCATTAGCCGCTTTTATTATTGTAATGGGTTCATTATGGTACACAAATAATTTGGTTAAACGAATTGCTCAGGATGAAAGACGCAAAGTGAAATTGTGGGCAGAAGCAGTTCAGAAAAAAGCAAGTCTTGTTAAATTTACGAACCAGCTTTTTGAAAAGATGAAATCGGAGGAACGAAAAAAAGCGGTATTGTATGCTAAAACAACCGAAGAGTTGACTAAAGATATTTCAAATTTTAATTTTTTATTATATGTGTTAGAAGATAATACAACGGTACCCGTTATCCTTGCCGATGAAAAAGGAAAGATAATGGCTAAAAGAAATTTCGATTCAATAAAGGAAAAAGATCCTGCATATCTTGAAAATGAATTTGTATTGATGAAAAACATGTATCCTCCTGTGGAGATACAAGTAGACAGAAAAACAAAGCAATATTTATATTATAAAGATAGTCGCGTGTTTAATGATATTAAATTAGTGTTCGATAGTTTGATTGCCTCGTTTATTACTGAAGTAGCTGTTAACTCTGCGGAAGTTCCGGTCATATATACCGATAGCACAAAGAAAAAAGTACTGCAAAGTGGAAAGATTGACTCAACTCAAATTAATTCACCGGAAAAATTAGAGGAGAAATTAAATCAATTGAGAAGCGAAAATACACCATTAGAAATCGATCTTGGAGAAGGAACTATAAATTATATTTTTTACGCGGAGTCAAATTTGCTCACGCAATTGAAATATTATCCATATATCCAATTTGGTGTAATTGGTTTGTTTTTATTAATCGCTTATATTTTATTTAGTACTGCACGTAAAGCTGAACAAGATCAGGTTTGGGTTGGTATGAGCAAAGAAACTGCGCATCAATTAGGAACGCCTTTATCTTCATTAATGGCTTGGAATGAGCATTTAAGAGGTTTAGGTGTTGATGAATCAATTGTAAATGAAATGCAAAATGATGTAGTACGTTTAAATACAATCACTGATCGTTTTTCTAAAATTGGATCTCAGCCAACTTTGATTCAGGAAGATGTTGTTGCTTTATTAAATAAAACACTTGCTTATTTAAAAAAGCGCACATCAAAAAACATTAATTATACAATTGAATTACCCGATCATCCAATCATGGTGAATCTGTCTGGACCATTATTTGAATGGGTGATTGAAAATATTTGTAAGAATGCTGTAGATGCAATGGATGGCAAAGGCGATCTGAAAGTTGAATTAATTGAAATGCCCGAACATATTAAAATTTTAATTACAGATACCGGAAAAGGAATTGCTAAAAATAAATTCAAAGAAGTATTTAAACCTGGTTACACAACAAAACAAAGAGGTTGGGGTTTAGGATTAAGTCTTGGTAAACGTATTATAGAAAATTATCATCACGGAAAAATTTACGTTCAAAATAGTGAAATAGGAAAAGGAACTACTTTTTGTATTGAGCTGAAAAGCTAAGCAAGAAACTACGAAGTTAGAATGAGAATTGACGAGACATCCATTCGCAATTCGTCGCTCGTAATTCGTGCTTTTTTTAATATCCCAGTATCTTCAACATGCTCTTATAACTTTGTTCTTTTGCGAAAAGCCGTGTTGTAATTTCGCCCTCTTCATCTCTGTCAATTAAAACATGTTTTGGCGCTGGTATCAAACAATGTTGTGTTCCCCCATAACCGCTCAGCGCCTCTTGATAAGCGCCGGTATGAAAAAAGCCAATGTACAAAGGGTCTTTTTGAAGATTATCAATCTTAGGTAAAAACACTTGGTTTGTATGGGCTTCTGTATTATAGTAATCCATACTGTCACAGGTTAATCCACCTAAATTGACAGACGTATAAGGTTTATCCCAATTATTAATTGCCAATAAAATAAAACGCTGATTTATTCCCCACGTATCTGGTAGTGTTGTAATAAATGAACTATCAATCATATACCAGGTCTCGCGATCATTTTGTTTTTTTTGATCAATAATACTGTAGAGTGTTGCGCCACTTTCACCAACAGTGAACGATCCAAACTCTGTAAAAATATTTGGTTCAGGAATTTCATTTTCAACACAGAAAATTTTTATCTGTGAAATTATTTCTTCAACCATATATTCATACTCGTATTCAAAAGCCAACGAAGTACGAATAGGTAAACCACCACCAATATTTAATGAATTAAGAGTTGGACAAATTTCTCTCAGAGCTTTGTAAATACTTAAACACTTATTTAACTCTGTCCAATAATAAATAGTGTCTTTAATTCCCGTATTAATAAAAAAGTGAAGTAATTTTAAATTAAATTTTGGATTCGATTGAATCTTCTCTTTATAAAACGACATGATCTCCGAATCTCTAATCCCTAAACGAGAAGTGTAAAATGTAAAAGAAGGTTCTTCTTCGGTACTTATACGAATGCCCAAATTAACTTTATCTACTTTTGAATATTTTTTGTAATAATCTATCTCATCTAAATTATCTAACACAGGTATTACATTAAAACCTTCATTAATTAACTCACAAATATTTTGTTTGTAGTTCTGGCGTTTATAACCATTACAAATAATATATGTATCTTTGCTTAGAGCCTTTTTTTGAAATTGTTCTTTGATTATATTGATGTCAAACGCAGATGAAGTTTCAATATGCACATCATTTTTGAGCACCTCATCTAAAACAAAACTAAAGTGCGAGCTTTTTGTACAATAGCAATAAACATATTTACCTTTATAATCAGCCTTTGCCATAGCAACATTAAACATCCTTTTGGCTTTTTGAATTTGAGAGGATATTTTTGGTAAGTAGCTAATTCTTAACGGGGTACCATACTGTTTAATAATATCCATTAATGGGATATCATTAAAATAAAGTTCATCGTCTTTAACTTCAAAGCTTTCCTGCGGAAAGTTAAACGTTTGATGTATTAGGTTTGAATAGGTATTATCAACGGCCATTATCTAAGTGAGTTACTTTTCTAAATAAATTGCAAAGTAAGTGATTTAGTTTTATCAAAAATAAGGTTTATATGTTAAATTAATATGAAGAATATGATAAAACCAATACGCATAGTTGAGGTAAAAAGTGAAATAGGGGCAGGAACGCGAGGTTCAAGCATGGGTATTGATGCTATAAAGATTGCTGCTTTAGATTTTGGAAGCCCTTTCTTTAAGAAATTCAAATCTGTTGAAATTCCAACTGAAAATCATCTTTTATTGGAACCGGTTGTGAATGATTATGCAAAAAGAATCAAGGGTATATATGCATTAAATGAACGTATTGCTAAAGAAATTCAGAAGATTTTAATTAAGGATGAGATCCCCATCGTTCTCGCCGGCGATCATAGTTCGGCTTTAGGAACCATAAGCGGTATCAGAATGGCACATCCTGACTTGAAACTTGGCGTTATTTGGATTGATGCTCATGCTGATATCCATAGCCCTTATACGACCCCTAGTGGAAACATGCACGGAATGCCAATTGCTTGTGTTTTGGCTGAAGATAATAAGGATAGGGCTCAA
Organism: Bacteroidota bacterium; assembly: GCA_013288385.1. Lineage (GTDB taxonomy): Bacteria > Bacteroidota > Bacteroidia > B-17B0 > Aurantibacillaceae > Aurantibacillus. The sequence goes on along the minus strand of JABDBZ010000103.1, from coordinate 997 downwards.
AATAAGCCGGATGACGAAACGGTTGAATATTGGGAAAAATTGAAGAATTTGGGAGGAATTTGCCCAAAAATCCAATATAATGACTTAGTTTTTATTGCTTTGAGAGATTTTGAGCCTCAGGAGGACTATATTATTAAGAAGAATAAAATCCGTTCATTTGGACTACCGGAAATTCGTAAAAAGGCGGTTGAACGTATTGCCATTGAGGCTTTAAACTATTTAGATCATTGCGATTTGATATATGTAAGTTTTGATGTAGATAGCATGGATAGTAGAATTAGTAGTGGAACCGGTACACCTGTGCCAAATGGAATTACTGAAAAAGAAGCTGGAAATTTAATCTACTATATTATGCGTAGCAAAAAGATCTGCTGTTTTGAAATGGTAGAAATCAATCCTACATTAGACAGAGAAAATTTGATGGCAGAAAATGCCTTTGAAATATTACAAAAAGCAACAAATCAATTAAGTCACGATTTTTAAAAAAACAAAAAAATGGAACACAGAAATTTATTTGACGAAAAAACGAGTGCGCATTTTATTGATCGCATCCAAAAACTAACTCCTGAAACAAATGCTCTTTGGGGAAAAATGAATGTATCGCAAATGCTTTTGCATTGCCAGAAACCTTTTTTAATCGCGAAGGGAGATTTGGTTCCAAAACCAAATCCAATCATTAAGTTTTTATTTGGCAAATCTGCTAAAAAACAATTAGTAAGTGGTGTACCATTCAAAAAAAGTTTGCCAACTTTTCCTGAAGCAATCATAACTGATAAACGAGAGTTTGAAAAAGAAAAAGCCGGATTAATAAAAACGATAAGTGATTTTCAAAAAAGTGGTGATAATGGTTTAACTAAAAATCAACATCCATTTTTTGGTGATATGTCGGTCAGCGATTGGAATATGCTCATGACGCAACATCTTGATCATCATTTAAGACAATTTGGAGCCTAAAAAACCATGAGCTTAATTGAATCAAAAACACAAAATGGTGTTT
>JABDBZ010000102.1 GCA_013288385.1 Bacteroidota bacterium | reverse complement strand
CTCAAAAACACCTTGATCATTTGTAATAGCACCTTTATAAATACTACTATCTGCTGAATTTATGAGTGCAACAGTAACATAAGGAAGTGGGGTTTGAGTGGAATCGCCTATTTTACCTTTAATAGAATTTTGTGAACGTACATGAAAGGCAAAACTAAGAATAAACAATAAGTAGCTATATCGCATAGGCGGTGTGATAATAATTAAATGTATATAAATCAATTAAATCGCTCATCCTCTTTAACTTTTATTATGCTAAAACGCAGATTACGTAATTAGATACACTTCAGAATTAAAAAAGTTCAACATAATTCTTTAATAAGCGAAAAAGAATTTTGCTTTTCCTAGTTCATCAAATGTAGCGGTGATTTAAAGAAGATCTTGTTATTGAGGTGTTAACGACTTGTTAATGGGGTTGGGAATTATTGTTAGGACTGAATTAGAAAAAGTATTGCCACTTAATTAATTAATGACTTGCACAAAGCCTTTGAGTCTGAGAGATCGTGATCTAAAGTTGTATGTTTTTTAGTTTATGATACCTGCATATTTAAGTGAGTTAACCAAATCTTCAAGTATATTTTGTTTACCCCCTAGGCGCTTAATTTTATTTCAAATCCATTAATGCTAGAATTTATTTGCTTTATGACAAGAAAATCTTTGCTAATATCATCAAAATGTTTCTTTTGATGTTTTGTAATTGTAAAATTAAATTCGTTCATGATTTAAGTGGTTTTAAATTGTGGTTGATTAAATCTCCTACGATCCAACGTCGGAAATTTTTTATATAAGTATAATATTTTAATTCATAGCTTTCGTTGTGGAGATTATATTAAAAGAATCTATAAAGGTTCGGTTTTAGGGTAATTTATCGAAAAAAAGTTTTAAAAAAACTGATTTCCATAAATAACTAATCTTTATACTTGGTAATCCACTACTAAAAATTCCCATAAAAAAAGACTTAGCAGGAATAGCATGTATTTGCATTAGATCTTTTTGTAAATAATCTGAGCTTATATAATAAACTGGAGAACCTGACATTCCTCCAATTCCATCAACATCAATATATATTATGGGTTTATTATCAGGATTAAATTCTGTTTCTGATGCAATTAATCCTGATTTCCATATTGGCAATCCTTTTGTTTTAAATCCTTCTGGAAAACCAACAATAGAAATCCTTTCTGTTGGGGATAACATTAATGGTTCATAAGTTATTTTATAATCTACTGGAAATATTGAAATATCAATGGTGTCCTTTAATGGAATAGCAACAACATCTGCTAATTTACCATCAAAAATAACTTGCCTATACAAGGTATCAAAATTTAATGTAAGGGTTTCTGTTTTTACAACATAATTACCTAATGGGTTACTATGATGGCTAATTTTTATAATATTAGGAGATTGATTTATATTCGGCAGAAAATTTTTAGTGCCTACCTCTTTTCCAGTTACAACATGCCAATTAGTAATCAAATAATACTGTGTTTTAGACTTAATAATAAAACCAGTTGCTTTACCAAGTCGAACAGAATTAAAAAAAACTTCCACATATAGGCTTTGTAAACTTTCTATTTTCCTTATAGTTTGTCCAAAAGAAGCATTTAAAATAACAAGTTGGATTAACACAAAGATGTATTTCATCCATCTAATATACAAACAAAGTAGGACACGTCTAACACTGTGAAAGCTATGGGATAAATATGCAAGGACAAGCGCTAATAAGATATAATATTGTATTTATACTGATTTAATTTTCGAGTGATTCTGGCTTTGGATGATAAATCAATATAATTTTGCTTAGCTACATAGATATAAAATCTGGAATAATTGACCCAATATTAAGTCTCTTTATAAATTTCTTAGTCCTTCTATCGTAAACATTAAAATACTTCCATCCTTTATGCTTTTCATTTAAGAAATTAGAAAAGGATTTAGCCTATGAACGTAATTCTATTTCTTAGGAGTTAACGACAGTGTAATCATTCTTGTGCATTACCTTTCTCCTTTCGATAAAATTAAGGAAATTTAGATTTGAATTAATAATCATTTACCGTCCGCTAAAAATTCAAAACCCCTGTATACTATTTATATACAGGGATTTCTAAAATTTGTTTGCGGACTGGACGGGACTCGAACCCGCGACCTCCGCCGTGACAGGGCGGCATTCTAACCAGCTGAACTACCAATCCGTTTAATAAAGAACAAAATTCTAATTTTTCAATTAGGAGTGCAAATGTAGAGATTTATATTTAATTGCCAAAATTTTAGCTTCTTTTAGCGCTATTTCTTAGAGTAATAGGCCTTCATAGGCTCAAAATAATGGGCCTTCCAACCATCTCCATATTTCTTTGCATCTCCCTTTTGTAAGTTGTAATGATAAAGGTCTAATTTTGTTTTGTTTCCTTTTTCTTCAAAAGATAATTCTAAAATAGAGTCAGGTGCGGCATCAGGAAATTCTGAAGTTCTCCAACTTTGCTTTATAAATTTACCTTCCTTTAATTCTAAGTTTTTTCCTGAGATGTATTCATCCCAAGCTGTAAATTCTGCACCAGCTTTTTTGCTCAGTTTAGCTTCTCCACCAGTAAATGCAGAATGCTTTTTACTATCCAACCAGGCATTATAAAGTTCGTCCGCTTTTACTGGTAATGTTACCGATAACTTGATCTCTTCCATCTTAAAAAACTCTAATTATTATTTAAAAAAAATCCCGGATATAATCCAGGATTTAATTTGTTAATGTCCACCACCATCTTGTTCTCCATCTTCCAATGGAACAGTTTGCGGTACAAAATCTTTTTCTTTACCTGGCTTACTGTAATCATAAGGCCAACGGTGAACTTCTGGCAATGCACCAGGCCAATTACCATGTGTATTCGCAACAGGAGTTGTCCACTCTAATGTATTTGAATTCCAAGGATTTTGAGGAGCTTTCTCACCACGGAACATACTATAGAAGAAGTTGAATAAAAATACTAATTGAGATAAAGCACCAATAATAGCAGCGTATGTAACAATCTCGTTTACATCAACCAAATTATCGAACATTGGGAAATTACTATTTGTATAATACCTACGTGGTACACCTGCCAAACCTAAAAAATGTTGCGGGAAAAATACACCATAAGCACAAACTAAAGTAAACCAAAAATGCACATACCCTAATTTTTTATTCATCATCCGTAAAAACAATTTAGGGAACCAATGATAAACTCCGGCAAACATACCGAAGATGGCACTTAAGCCCATTACAATGTGGAAGTGAGCAACCACAAAGTAAGTATCATGTACGTTAATATCTAAAGTAGAATCAGCTAAAATGATACCCGTAACACCACCTGTAATAAATGATGACACCAAACCAATTGAGAATAACATTGCAGGAGTAAATTGTAAATTACCTTTCCAAAGTGTTGTGATATAGTTGAACGCTTTCACAGCCGAAGGGATAGCAATTAATAATGTTGTAAAAACGAATACTGAACCTAAGAAAGGATTCATACCTGTCATAAACATATGGTGACCCCATACGATAAATGATAAGAAACCAATAGCTAACATTGAACCAATCATTGCACGGTAACCGAAAATTGGTTTACGAGAATTAGTTGCAATTACTTCAGAAGTAATACCTAGTGCAGGTAATAATACAATGTAAACTTCAGGGTGGCCTAAAAACCAGAATAAGTGCTCAAATAAAATTGGACTACCACCAACATTATCTAATGGGCGACCACCAATATAAATATCAGAAAGATAAAAGCTTGTTCCAAAACTTCTATCCATGATCAATAATAAAACAGCTGATACTAATACAGGGAAAGATAACACACCTAATATAGCTGTAATTAAAAACGCCCAGCAAGTTAAAGGTAAACGTGTCATGGTCATACCTTTTGTTCTTAAATTGAAAATAGTGATGATATAATTCAAACTACCAAGTAAAGAAGAAACAACGAAAATTGTCATGGAGATCAACCACATGGTCATACCTAATTTAGAACCTGGTATTGCTTCCGGAACTGCTGATAGCGGAGGATAAATTGTCCACCCTGCTGAAGCTGGTCCATCATCAATAAAACAAGAACTTAACATAATACATGTGGAAGCAAAGAAGAACCAATATGACAACATATTTAAGAAACCGGAAGCCATATCACGTGCACCAACTTGGTAGGGAATTAAGAGGTTACTAAATGTTCCGCTTAAACCACCAGTTAATACAAAGAACACCATGATGGTACCATGAATAGTTACTAACGCCAAATACATATTAGGATCAAGGATTCCGTCTTTAGCCCATTTATCTCCCAATAGCGCATTCACAAAAGCGAATTTCTCACCCGGCCATGCTAATTGCATACGGAATATGATTGACATTGTCATGGCAACCACAGCCATTATAACCGCAGTAATTAAAAACTGACGAGAAATAGTTTTATGATCTTGACTGAAAATATATTTTGTCACAAAACTTTCTTCGTGATCATCATCATGGTGATGCACATGATCATGATGAACTAAATGTTCTTTTTCGGTTGCAGAATTTGATATAGAAGCCATTTTTTTTGTGTTATGTGTTAATTAATTTATTTACTCGCAACAGTTTTTACTGCCTTTTGTTTTGCAATCCAGGCATTGTAATCAGCTTCGCTTTCAACAATAAGATTCATTTGCATATTGTAATGAGAAGCACCGCAGATTTTATTACACATTAAAAGGTAATCAAATTCCACCGGTTTATTTCCGTCTTTATCACGTTGTTTATTAATGCCAGCCATCATATGTTTTACATATGGGTCGTTGCGCATTTCAACAGTTGTTTTAGTTGGTTTAAATTTGAAAGTAGTAACCATACCTGGAACACAATTCATTTGTGCTCTAAAATGTGGCATATATGCACTATGAAGAACATCGCGTGAACGCATTTCAAAAACAATTTCTCTTCCAACCGGAATATGAAATTCGTTTTTTACAATTAAATCATCAAAACCTAGTACATCAGATGTATCTATTCCAACAGAATTGCTTCCTGAAATTTGACGATAATCCGTTGATCCCAATTTTCCATCTTTACCTGCGTAACGCGCCGTCCAATCAAATTGTTTTGCATACAATTCAATTAATATTTTATTTGGGTCAGTTGATTCGGCAGTTATTTCATTCCAATATTTTAAACCAAAAATAATGATGAAGGCTAACGCAGAAGCAGGAATAATTGTCCAAGCCATTTCCAATTTATTATTGTGAGGAAAATAAACTGCTTGCGTTTTTGAATTGCCTCTGTATTTATAAGCGAACCAAAACA
>JABDBZ010000101.1:5262-5401 GCA_013288385.1 Bacteroidota bacterium | reverse complement strand
AGTTGAGATATTTCTGATAGGAAAAGAATTTGTTTTGTTAGAATCCTTTTTTATTTTTGCGGTATCGAATCGTAAAAGTTGCCTATTATTAATATTCAGTATGGGTGCTTTTATCAAATAAGTGAGCTAGGTAGGCTCA
>JABDBZ010000101.1:0-5252 GCA_013288385.1 Bacteroidota bacterium | reverse complement strand
TCGTGACTTTTTCTTATCTTTATTTCTAGTAAAGTTTATTTAATACATATAGCATCATTTTTTAAAATTTGTGACTTTATCACAATTACCATGAAATTACTGATTTATTGCTAAATAAAGCCAAAATTGACTAATTAATAAGTATATTTCCCTCACTCATAAGTATTATTCGATCTTTTTTTGTTTAAATTTACTTTTTTATGATCGCTATGATCTTTGTATTTTTGTGAAAAATCTGTAACATTACTCGTATGTTGTTGAATTTTAGAGTTGAGAATTTCTTATCCTTTAAGGACTTAGTCGAAGTCGACCTTAAACCCTCTTCTATAAAGGAGCTAGAGGAAAATATAGCCCTAATACCTACATCTAATACCCGGGTTTTAAAAAGCGCCGTAGTATATGGTGCTAACTCCAGCGGTAAAAGCAATTTGCTTAAAGCAATAATTTTTATGAAAAGTTTCGTAATGAATTCCTCTAAAGAGGGTCAAGCGAACCAAGACATAAATGTTGAAAGCTTCAAACTTAATTCAAGAACAGAAAAAAAACCCAGCTTATTTGAAATAATTTTTTATCATGAGGGTTTGACTTATAGATATGGATTTACAGTCGATTCCCATAGAGTTCACAGGGAATGGTTGTTTTATTCAAAAATAAATAAAGAATACAAATACTTTGTTCGAGAAGATGCTAATCAATTTGATATTGATGATAAATTTGAAGAGGGGAAAGGTTTAGTTAAAGTAACAAGAGATAACGCACTTTTTTTATCAGTTGTAGCCCAATTCAATGGTTCAATATCAATGGAACTTTTAAGATGGTTCACTGACCTTAAATATATAACAGATACTAATAAACAGTTTCACCAAAATTATACTTCAAAGCTATTAGAAAACAAAATTTATCATGAATGGATTATGAAGTTTCTAAAGCACGTTGATTTAGGCTTTTCAGATTTAGAAATGGAAAAAATTAATTTTGGAGAAATTGATGTTGTAAATAAACGCTTTAGGGAATTTTTTTTGTTGGAAAATAAAGGGGACACTTTAATAAAAACAATCCATTATCAATATGATGAAAACGGTAATGAAGTAGGGAAAATTTTCTTTAACCTTAATAAGAATGAATCTCTTGGAACACAAAAATATTTTGCAATTTCTGGTTTAATAATTGAAACCCTTGCCACAGGGAATGTACTTATAATTGATGAATTCGATGCCCGTTTGCATCCGAATTTAAGTTCATTTATTGTGAATCTATTCAATTCGAAATTAAATAATCCTAGAAATGCGCAGCTAATTTTTGTTACTCACAATACAAATTTATTAAGTAAAAAACGTTTAAGGAGAGATCAAATTCTATTAGCGGAAAAAGATCGTAAATTAGGTTTCACATCTATTTCTTCATTAATGGATAAAAAAGTTCGTACTGATGAAGCCTATGAAAAAAACTACTTAGAAGGTGAATACGGCGGTGTTCCATATATACAAGAAGACATTAACTTATTTGATAATTACATTTAGTAAGCCTAGAATAGTTATCTATTAAAACAATAATGCTCTTTTACCACTTAAAACCTAACTCTAAAGATTGCAGCATTTTCAGTATTTTAAAAATGCTGAAAATGCCGAAGATGATCGCTATTCGAATTAATTTTCACTTTAATTGTGTTTTACTCTTTTTGTAAATTTAATTAAACAAAATTCACATAATGCGTGGTAAGAGCTGATTAAATACTTTGATTATGAAAGCATCATTGAACAATATTATCACTTCAATTGTCTTTACTCTTGTTATATCTTCGGTTATTTACGTAACGACCTCATTTTTAAAAATAATTTCTACACAGAATTTAAGCAATTTTGATTTTCAAAAAGCCTATTCGATTTTATGCGAATATTCTGGACTTTATAAATTTACTTTTATTGTATTAGCATTTTCTGTAACTCTTAGACAATTGAAATTGTCTCAAGAGAATAATGAAAGAGCAATAAACCAACTAAAATTGACTCAAGAAGAGATAGAAACCAAAACACAAAAAGAAATAAAAAATGAGACCTTAAAACAATGTAATTACTTTCTGAATGACATACAATTATCTTTTAAAGAATTAATCGGAACAAATGATTTCAATGGAATGCCTGTTAAGTGGGATAAACTTGAAACCGTAACAAATGAATCTCTTACAAAATATTATCCTGCTGTTCTTGATAAGATTAACAAATTGAATCAGAAAGATAAAAGTGACGCATTAATTGTTTTATATAAGCTAGAAGCTTTTTCTTCGTTATTTAATCACGGCTTTCTTGACATCGAATTAGCAAAAGAAATTATTGGTAGGACTTTTTACATGCAAGTTGGTTTTCTGTTTGGCGTTATCGCTTATTATCGCCCAGAAAATAATTTGACTTTTATGAAAAACACACTTGAACTCCATAAAAAATGGGCTGACACATATAACTAAACTTTTATCCAATTAATTTTATTTTGGTTTAAAAACTTTGCTTAAAATCTGATTATAAAAAAGAGCGGCATTTCCGGCATTTTCAGCATTCTAAAAATGCCGAAAATGCTGAGGATGCCGTTGCTTAAATTAATTTTTCATATTCACCGTGCTTTATTCTTTTGAACAGATCCTTTTGGTTCAAAAAGGTTTTGAATGTTTTTTCCGGCATACCCAATACTTTGGCTATATCAACACCAAGCCCTGTTGTAAATGTATTTGGTAATTCATCATAAATCTTTTGTTTATCCGACGTCAATCTATCTAAAGGACTATCTGATGAAATTATCGAATTGACTTTAACTGCCATATTTTTGAAATATTCAACAAGTTTTAGTGATCCTCGTATTGCCTCAACGCTGATGAATTTTTTTTCACCTTCATTGCATGACCAACGTAGCATTTCTAAAATTAAAGCCAGTCTTAAAGCGTAAATATCAAACTTACTATAAATCCCACTCACCGATTCGTTCTCCGTATTATTGCATAAGTCTGCGTTATCACGTTGCCATTCAAATAAAATACTTTTGGCCTCAGGACAAAAATTTAGTATTTCAGAAATTGGATTTCCTATATCATCTAATTTTAAATCTAACTCCAAAAGTTTTCCAATAATTGAATTCCAAGTTTCATTTACAGATTCATCAAGTTCCAACTCGCTCCAGTATGGTTTTTTAATATTGTCGGGGCAAACAAAAAGTAATCGATCCATAAAACCATTTTTAGTTTTATTATCCTTAGATAAATCTATTAATAAGCCGTTTTGTATAGTTCCGAAAACTGAAATGAATGGATATGGAATAAATATTTTTTCGCCGGATTTCCTATCAGAATTAATTGGCTTGCCACTCCAGCTACTTAACCAAAATTCCATCTCACTTCCTTTATTATACCTATTAAAATTTTTAATCCAACCAGCAAATTCATCTGCATAAACACCAATACCTCTTTTGTTATGAAAATGTACTTCAGCTAAAGCTTCAGGCGTGTAATCTGACAGAATGAATTTTTTCCAAAACGGTTTTTTGGGTTCTTCAATACTTTGTTCCTCTCTTTCTTTTTTTGAAAGCTTTATAGCTTTTTCAAATTCCTCCTTATCAGATAAAAATTCGTTGTAAGATTTTTTATCTGCATTCGAAATAGGATCAATTGCGAATGTTACTGGATGACTTTTATTCGTTCCAGGTCGCCCGACCAAAGCCATATATAAAACCGCACTTTCTCGCCACCCTTTTTTTATTTCAATTTTGTGGGTATTACCGATTGCCAAAGAACCGGCAAACAAAATAGATGCAGAAATGAAATCAACTGGAAATTTAAGTGCTGCATGCGTTGCCAATATTATTTTTTGTATTTCAAGAGGGAAAGCATCGTATGGAAATGGATTTAATTCAATCTGAACCACGCTTTGATCTTGATCATTTACAAGTTGAGTTTCTTTTACTTCAACATTAATCTGATCAGAAATCTCCTCCTCATTTTCAATTAAATTTATAACAGGGGAATCTAATTTTAAGGCTTCAGTAGAATTCACTATTATTCCTTCTTCTTCACTATCGATAAGGTTTTTCAAATCATCTAATGGAAGGCCACACTTGATCCAATCAGATACATCTTTTCCATTATGATCTTTCAAAATATCAGGTAAAACAACATTTCTACATTTTAAAATTTTTGACAATTCCCTTCCTCTTTCTAAACCGGTCGCATCAATATCATATAATACAACAAGAGTTAAACCAATTCCAACCATCTGCATATCCAAATCTTTTGGTGGGTTCACAATTTCGCTACTGAGGCTGATTGCAAAGTACCCTAGTTCAATTAGTGTTAACGCATCCTTCTCGCCACCAGTTAAGATCACTAATTCTCCACCACCCCAATCAGGTAATAAGTCGAACCCGAATATATAATCCGACGGTTTATTTCCGAGCCAAAAGAAATTTTTTGGATTAGGTTGATAGATCTTAGCATAACCTTTGCCTTGATAGGCAAAGGTTATATTGTAGCATCTGAATTCATTCCATTTATTTTTCTCATCATCATAGTATCTATAACTGAGTACTGCAACAACATTACACATTTTCAAAGTCTCTTTGCTTATACGGTATTGAGCGCAAAATTCTAAATCCTTTGAATCAAATTCTCTTGGATATACCTCAAATAATTTTTCTTTCTTAGTTGTTAATTCTTTGCTCTCATAAGATATGTTGTTTATCTCAATTGCATCTTCCTCAGTTTTACTTTTCAAATCCAAATCAAAGTAGATTTTTGGTAATAGTTCTGCAAAGTTCAATTCTAAATTGTTTTTTGCTTTGTAATATAATATAGCAAAGTCAAAACAATCGCCCTTATAGCTTCGATCACCATAATCAAAAAACCCCCAACGCCCATTTGAATCATTTTGGGAAATTGAAAAGCTTGCTTTCCGGTCATCATAAAATGGATTTTTTATATTAACCGCTCGTGTACCTTTAATTCTAAGCGTCTTTATAAAGAACAAAAAAATCAGTAACCCATTTTTTGTGAGCTTCAAAATATTTTCTTTTGTCGGTGGGAGTGGGTATTTATTTTCCATTTTTATGGTTCCTCCATGACCCTGTAAAAATTCGTGTTTTCATTGCGTCATCCAGATCCGATTTTAAATATCTGGTTGAACCCATAATTCTTTTGCATCGGATTAGCTCTTCTTTTGTCGCCAGGTCCAAAGTAACGGTGCAAATTTTAAGATAGTCTGCTGCGCTTTTTCTAG
>JABDBZ010000100.1:5385-5482 GCA_013288385.1 Bacteroidota bacterium | reverse complement strand
TCTCCCAAATTTAAAAATGAAATTAGATTTTGAAAAGAAAGCATTTGGCTCAGGAGATGAAGTAATAGCTAAATTGGAATTAAATACAAATGAAAAT
>JABDBZ010000100.1:0-5375 GCA_013288385.1 Bacteroidota bacterium | reverse complement strand
ATTTATGTGTGGAATAATTTTTAGAGTTAGATGTATTCGAACTTGCTAATAAACCATTATCAAATACAAAAATAAAATGTGTTGCAAATTTAGCCGGCATAAAAATAATTGACATTTCCGAAATAACAGATGAAGAAGGAATAAAATACATCAAATTTAATTTACCTAAAGATCTGAAAACAAATGACGGTTTATTAAATGTGATGATTGATTATAACGGAAGCACAGAAAGTGTTTCACGTTCTATTCCGATTATTTTAAATAAAATAAATTTTACGCTTTATCCAGAAGGTGGTGATATTGTTTCTAATTTAGATAACACAGTTGCATTTCGCGCTTTAAACGAATTTGATAAACCTGCCGATATTGAAGGCGTAGTTTTAAACGAAAAAGGAAGCAGAGTTGCAACATTTAGCAGTTTTCATAAAGGCATGGGTTCGTTTAAATTTAATCCACAGGTTGGAGAAAATTATATTGTAAAAATCACAAAGCCTGAAGGAATTACTGAAACATTTAAATTACCGGAAGCTTTAGATAGCGGCTATGCGATGCATATTGAAAATTCTAAACCCGGAGATGTTGAAGTGAATATCAATACTACTGAAACAGAGGAACTATCCTTAGTTGCACAGGTAAGAGGAAAAATTTATTACTCAACAGTGATGAATGTAAAACCGGGAAACAACAAAATTACTTTTCCAACTTCTGATTTTCCAATTGGTGTTTCACAAATTACTTTGTTTGATTCAAAAGGAATTGCACGTGCAGAACGTTTAGCTTTTGTAAATAAAGATAAACAAATGAATATCTCAGTTGAAACAGAAAAAGAAAAATATCTTCCACGCGAAAAAGTAAAAATGACAATTTCTGTAAAAGATGAACGCGGATTACCAATGCCGGCAAATCTTTCAATGGCAGTGGTAAACGACCAATTACTTTCTTTCGCAGATGATAAATCAGGAAATATTTTATCACAATTATTATTGCAACAAGATATCAAAGAAAAAATTGAAGAGCCTGCATTTTATTTTTCCAAAAAAGAAGCAAAGTCAGATAAGGCTTTAGATTATTTATTAATGACTGCAGGTTGGAGACGTTTCTCTTGGGAAAAAGTAATTGAAGAGGAATTTCCAACAATTACTTACAAAGGAGAAAAAGCAATTGTCTCCGGAATCGTATATAATTCTGAAACAGGAAAACCGATGAATAATGTTGCTATTAAAACAGGAAATGGTTTAGAAATTACAACAGGGACAGATGGTAAATTCACATTCAAAAAATTAGATCTTGTTGATCAGGCTAATCTTTCTTTTAATGCAGATGGTTTTTATCCTCAAGCACAATATGTGGCAGATTATAATCAGAATATGAATATTTATCTTTACAAAAAATACAACGATTATTATTCATCACGAAGCGAATCCCAAAAAAGTTCAAAAGGCTGGGCCAATGTTGCTGATATGGTACCGGCTTCTGCAGCCGCAATGGGCGGTGCAGGAATGGTGAATGAAAAAGCGCCTGTATTTAAAGGGAATATTCCTGCAAAAGCAAAACCTGCTGATGCTCTAGTAGCTAACAACAAGAATAAAGAAATAAAAGCAGTCATACCCAAAAAGGATATTGCTCAACAAGAAGACTTTAAACATGTTTCTAAAAACGAAGAGGAAAAAATACAAAAAAAAGGAAAAAAGTAAAGTTGCAGGTGATAAGGCTCTTGCACACGCAGACAGAAGACTTAGAGCATTTGAAGCTGATGATGAAATGGGTGGCTTAGATAATTTAGATCAACCTGTTGTAAAAAATGTTTACTATCGCGCTCGTCAGTTTTACGCACCAAAATATGAGAAGCAAGAAAATGTTGAGAACAGAACAGATTTCAGAAACACAATTTACTGGAATCCAAATGTAGAAATTGGTTATAGTGGCAAAAAAACAATTGAGTTTTATGCATCAGATGATATTACTTCTTTCCGTACAACAGTTGAAGGCATTGGAAGTGATGGAATGGTTGGAAGAGTAGAAAAGAATTTCTTTTCACAACTGCCATTTGCGATGAGTACAAAAATTCCGGTTGAAGTTGCAACAGAAGATTTTGTTTCTATTCCGTTAACCCTAAAAAATAATACTGATGGTCCGCTTGGTGGTGTTATTACCATTACATCTCCTGATGGATTAAAAGAAATGGAAAAAGTTCCTTCAGTACAAACGATTATGCCTGGCAAAGCAAAAACAATTTATTTAGATTATAAAGTGTTGGATAAAATTGGTTATGGCGATTTCACGATTAGTTTTAAAGCATGCGGTTTAGGTGATGCGTTTACTCAAACAATTCGTATTGTACCTAAAGGATTTCCTGTTCAAACGTCTTTCTCTGCTCAAGAAGTAGAAAAAGAATATGAATTTGAAATTAATAAAATGGTGAATGGTTCGTTGAAAGCAACGTTTGCTGCGTATCCAAATGTGGTGAATGATTTGATGAAAGGTATTGAGGGAATTTTACAAGAACCTTATGGCTGCTTTGAACAAACATCTTGCACTGCTTATCCAAATGCAATGGTATTAGATTATTTAAAAACTACGGATAGCAAAGACACTAAAACTCTTGCAAAAGCTACTGATCTTTTAGACAGAGGTTACAAACGTTTAACTTCTTTTGAAGCATCAGAAAAAGGATACGAATGGTTTGGTGCAAATCCGGGACATGAAGGATTAACAGCTTACGGAATCATGGAATTTATGGATATGAAAAAAGCAGGACAAGCCGTTGATCAAAAAATGTTAGATCGCACGTCGACTTGGTTGATGAGTCATAAAGATGGCAAAGGTGGTTTTGCAAGAGAGAAACATGCATATCATGATTTCGGAAGAATAAGTGATGACATTTTAAATGCTTACATCGTTTATGCTTTGGCTGAAGGTGGTTATACAGATATTAAAAAAGAATTTGAAACATCTTATAAAAAAGCTGTGGATAGTAAAGATCCATATATGTTAGCCATGATGACAAATGCAGCTTATTCTTTAAAAGAAAATAGTAAAGGTGATGAGGCTTTGAAAACTTTAATAAGCAAACAAGACAAAGATGGTGGCTTTAATGGCTTAACGCATTCGATCACTTATTCTCAAGGACAAAGTTTGTACATCGAAACAACATCACTTGCAATTATGGCAATGCTAAAAGCACCTGCAAAAAGTGCAGCAGAATTAACTAAAGCAGTTCAATACTTAGTTAGTACTCGTAGTGGATCTGGTGTGTTTAGTTCTACGCAAGGAACCATATTAGCTTTAAAAGCGCTAACAGAATATGCAAAGGCAAGTAAAAAAACAACTGAGGATGGAACGATTGCAATTTATGTTGACGGTAAAAAAGTAATTGAGAAAAATTACAAAGCTGGAGATAATACTGCGATTACTGCTGATGGTTTAGAACAATTTATTAGCGGTGAAGGTAAACATACAGTGAAAGTAAAATACATTGGTGTAAAAACTCCGCTTCCTTATTCTTTGGCTATTAACTGGAGTACTTCTTTACCAAATAGCGATAAAGAATGTAACATTGATTTGAAAACTAAATTAGCATCAACAACTGCTAATGTAGGTGAGACAGTTCGTTTAACTGCAACCATCTCAAATAAAAAAGATATAGAAGTTCCAAGTACAATGGCAATTATTGGTATACCAGCAGGTTTCTCTATTCAACCTTGGCAATTAAAAGAATTACAAGAGAAAAAAGTATTTGATTATTATGAGATCAAAGGAAATAATGTAGCTGTTTATTACAGAGGTATGGCAGCAAAAGCAGTGAAAGAAATCAATTTAGATTTAAAAGCTGAAATGCCAGGAGAATATGATGCACCAGCATCAGCAGCTTACTTGTATTACACTAATGAATTTAAAACCTGGAGTGGTACAAATAAAATAACAATCAAAAAAGCAACTTCTTAAATTGAACCTGAACCAGATAAATAAACACAACAAGAAAAGGATTCTGACTCAAAAAAATTCTTATCCAATGCCGTACTTCGACTCCGCTCAGTATGACATTAGTGAGAAATTTCTGAAGCAGAATTCTTTTTCTGCGTTATTGATCTTCATTCTTTTTGTCTTGCCTCTTGCCTCCTTTTCATTACCAAGTGATTCAACAAAAGCATTCCCTCTAAACGATCCACGAAACCCTCATTGTCCGTGTCATAAATATCAAAAACTAGCTGATGAAGAATATAAAAAGTTAATGAAGGAACAAAATAAATTGCCTATCAATAATCAGGTAGATGATAAAAAAGATAATGGTTTATTAGCAAGTTCGAATACATCTAACTCTAAAAATTATTCCACACATAAATTCAAAAAGAAAAAAAACATGAAACGTAAAACTAAATTCAGGCGAATATTTTGCGTAAGTGACTGGAGTGTTTTTAAACGATGGAAAGATCCGAGTGCATGTTTCAAATGGAAGTAATTACTTGAGATTCTGCATATCGCAGAGTTTTTTATATTGTCCGTTAAGAGCCAGTAATTGCTGGTGATTGCCGCGTTCAACAATTTCACCCTGACTTAATACAATAATCTCATCAGCGTTAATGATAGTTGATAAACGATGAGCGATGACAATGCTGGTTCTGTTCTTCATTAGTTTTTGTAGCGCTTCCTGAACCAGTTTTTCACTTTCTGTATCTAAAGCGGAAGTAGCTTCATCTAATATTAAAATATCAGGATCTTTTAAAACAGCTCGTGCAATATTAATTCTTTGTTTTTGTCCACCACTTAATTTTCCACCTCTATCACCAATATTTGTTTGATATCCATCTTTCATTTGGATAATAAACTCATGCGCATTTGCAATTTTGGCTGCTTCAATTACTTGTTGTTCAGTTTTGTTTTCGATACCAAATAAAATATTGTTGTAGATGCTATCATTAAATAAAATACTTTCTTGTGTAACAACACCAATATGTTCACGCAACGATTGTGTTCTTAGTTCTTTAATATTTATGCCATCAATTAAAACTTCACCTTTATCAGTATCATAAAAACGAGGTAACATATCTGCCATCGTTGTTTTGCCACTTCCACTCTGTCCCACTAATGCAATAGTTTTTCCCTTTGTAATTTTCAAATTAATATCTTTCAAAACACATCCGTCTCCTTTTTTGTGATACATGAAAGACACGTTTTTGTATTCAATGCCTTGGGAAAGACCCTTCATTTCTTTTGGATCTTTGCTATCATGAATTTCCATATCGGCATCCAGTATTTTATTAATACGTTCTTCGCTTGCAATTCCTTTTTGAATATTATTATATGATTGTGTTAACTGTTTTATTGGTGGCACTAATTGTGAAGCCAATCCAAAATACGCGATAAATAAAGCGGGA
>JABDBZ010000099.1 GCA_013288385.1 Bacteroidota bacterium | reverse complement strand
AAGATCTTGAAGAAAAAGCGATTGCAAGTCTTTTAAAAAACCTGGATCCTCATAGCGACTATATTCCTGCCAAAGAATTTGAATTAATGAATGAACCATTAGAGGGAAACTTTGATGGTATTGGAGTAGAATTTAACATCATAAAAGATACTGTCAGAGTTATCAATCCAATTATTGATGGGCCAAGTGAAAAACTTGGAATAAAAGCAGGAGATAAGATTATTAAAGTTGAAGGCAAATCAATTACAGGGCCAAAAGTGACCAACAAAATGGTGTTTGAAAAATTGAGAGGGAAAAGTGGAAGTACTGTATTAATTAGTATTTTAAGAAGTGGGATAAAAAAACCAATTGATTATAAAATTACTCGTGATAAAATTCCATTATACAGTATAGATATAGCTTACCTTATCAAACCAGGGATTGGTTATATTAAGATCAGCAAATTTGCAAGTACAACATACGAGGAGTATTTAAAAGCATTCAATGATTTAAATAAACAAGGCATGAAAAAACTCATAATAGATTTAAGAGGAAATGGCGGCGGTTATTTAAAAACAGCATATGAGCTGGCAGATGAATTTTTAATTAACGGGTTAAAAATAGTATACACGGTTGGAAAAGCGCAACCGAAAAAAGAATACAACGCAACCACAAGAGGGAGCTTTGAAAAAAATCCTATGGTAGTATTAATTGATGAGGGAAGTGCAAGTGCAAGTGAAATTCTTGCCGGGGCTTTGCAAGACAATGACAGAGCTACAATTATTGGAAGAAGAAGCTTTGGCAAAGGCTTGGTACAAGATCAAATTGATTTGCCGGATGGTTCCGGAATTAGATTAACTATTGCCAGATATTATACACCAACCGGTAGATGTATTCAAAAACCATATACAAATGGAAATGATGCATATTATAACGAAGAGTACGATCGTTTTGAAAATGGCGAATTGTATAACAGCGACAGTATGAAAATTGACAAAACGAAAAAATTTAAAACACCGGGCGGCAAAATTGTGTATGGTGGTGGTGGAATTGTGCCAGATATTTTTGTTCCTGTTGACACAGCAAAATATAGTCACATTGTTAATCGTTTATACTATAACGGGATTATTAATGTTTTTGCTTTTGAATACTCCGATAAAAAAAGAACATCTTTATTAAATCAATATAAAACAGCTCATGAATTCAATTCTAATTTTACTGTGAATAATGACGTAATAAATGAGTTTTTAAGTTATGTAAATTCAAAAAGTAATTCGTCACAAATAAAAATTTCAACTAAACAATTAACGGGTTTAAACTTGATCTTAAAATCACTAATTGGCAGAAATTTATTCGACAAAGATGGTTACTATCCTAATCTCAATGAAAACGATAATTGCGTTTTAAAAGCTATTGAAGTTCTCAAAAAATGATAATTATGTAACTTATTTCTTATTCATTCAAAGAATATTGTATTAAATTTAAACCAAAATAAAATCAGTTTATTAATCAATTAAAAAATAAAACTATGGCATTCGAATTACCAAAATTAAATTACGCATTCAATGCGTTAGAGCCGCATATAGATGCAAAGACCATGGAAATTCATCATGGCAAACATCATCAAGCTTACGTAACAAATTTAAACAATGCATTACCGGGAAGTGGTGCAGAAAACATGAGCATTGAAGACATTTGTAAAAACATTTCTAAGTTCAGTATGCCTATCAGAAATAATGGTGGCGGACATTATAACCACTCTTTATTTTGGGAAATTATGGCACCAAATGCAGGAGGTGCTCCAACAGGAGAAGTTGCAAAAGCAATTGAAAGTGATCTTGGTGGTTTTGATAAATTTAAAACCGATTTTGCGCAGGCAGGTGCAACTCGCTTTGGTAGCGGCTGGGCTTGGCTATGTTTAAAAGCTGACGGAAAATTATGTGTTTGCAGTACGCCAAATCAGGATAATCCTTTAATGGATATTGCTGATTGTAAAGGCACACCAATATTGGGAATGGACGTTTGGGAACACGCTTATTATTTGCATTATCAAAACCGTAGACCAGATTATATGACTGCTTTTTTTAATGTGATTAACTGGAAAAAAGTTGAAGAGAATTATTTGAAAGCGAAGAAGTAATTAAACTGAATCAAAAAACAAAAAAACCGACTAAATAGTCGGTTTTTTTTGCTCCCTCTCCTGGGCTCGAACCAGGGACCCCATGATTAACAGTCATGTGCTCTAACCAGCTGAGCTAAGAAGGAATTTTTCTGATTAGGGATGCAAAACTAACACAGATTTTCGAAATAAACAATATATTTGCCCAATATTTTAAAAAACGTAATAATGAGTCTTTTAGTAGTTGGAACCGTAGCCTTTGATGCAATTGAAACCCCGTTTGGGAAAACAGATAAAATAGTTGGTGGAGCTGCTTCGTACATTGCTCTAGCTTCTTCGTATTTTTATAAAGATATTCAATTGGTATCCGTTGTTGGTGATGATTTTCCACAAGATTTTTTAAACCTTTTGAAAAAAGAAAATGTAAAATTAGACGGACTTCAAATTAAAAAAGGTGAAAAATCTTTTTTTTGGAGCGGTAAATATCATAACGATTTAAATACACGCGATACTTTAGATACACAATTAAACGTACTGGAAAACTTTGATCCTGTTGTTCCTGAATCGTCAAAAAATTGTGATTTTTTAATGCTAGGAAATTTAGCGCCTTTAGTTCAACAAAAAGTAATTAAGCAATTAAATAAACGTCCGAAATTAATTGTTTTGGACACCATGAATTTTTGGATGGACATTGCTTTAGATGATCTTTTAAAAACAATCGGCATGATAGATGTTCTCACTATCAATGATTCGGAAGCACGTCAACTTTCAGGTGAATACTCATTGGTAAAAGCAGCTCAAAAAATATTGAAAATGGGTCCAAGTGTTTTAGTAATTAAAAAAGGAGAACACGGTGCTTTGTTATTTAATAAAGATGAAGTTTTCTTTGCACCTGCTTTACCACTAGAAGAAGTGTTTGATCCAACTGGTGCAGGAGATAGTTTCGCCGGAGGATTTATTGGCTACTTAGCAAAAACAAAAGATATTAGTTTTGAAAACATGAAACGTGCAATTATTTTTGGAAGCGCAATGGCAAGCTTTACTGTTGAGAAATTTGGCACAGAACGTTTAATTGGTTTAACTCAAAAAGACGTCGAAGAGCGTGTTCAAGAGTTTATTGATTTAGTGCAGTTTGATATTTCTCTCGTTTAAAAAAGCGAAAAAAATCTTATTTATTTCCTTTCATTAAAAAACCAAAAAGGTTTTGGTATTTTCTTTTCTTTTAAGTTAAATTTTTTAATTGCGAAATTTTGAATATGAACTATTGCTTCATTAACATCATCAGTAAACAAAATAAGATCTTTTTCCTCTTTTGTAATTGTACCCTCTTCAATCATATGGTCGATATGTTCTATGAGATCTTTATAAAAATGTTTACCCATTATGATAATAGGAAAGACTTTACTTTTTTTTGTTTGAATTAATGTAACCGATCCAAACAACTCATCTAACGTTCCAAAACCTCCGGGCAAAACAATAAAGGCGTAAGAATATTTAGTGAGTAACACTTTTCTAACGAAAAAAAAATCTATTAATACCCATTTATCCAAATATGGATTTATTCTTTGTTCATCCGGTAAACGAATATTACAACCTACCGATTTTCCACCTGCTTCTCTTGCCCCTCTATTGGCCGCTTCCATTAAACCCGGGCCACCACCTGTCATCACCACAAACCCTAAATCAACCAAAGACGAACCAATTTGTCTCGCCTGTTCATAGTATGGATGCCCCTCTTTATATCTTGCTGAACCAAAAACAGTAGCGCAAGGACCAATAAAATGAAATGTTCGCATTCCTCTTATAAAATCCCTTAATAATTTAAGTGTAAATATAAGTTCGCTTGCTCTTGGTTGGGGTCCAGCCAAAAAAATCCTTTCTGAATGATTTACCTCGTTTAACTTCTCTAAATTATTTTCCATAATATTTAAAACCAGCCTCCTTGTTTACCAAGATCACGTCTATTTTTCTTGGTCGGTCGTCCACTACCCTTTTCTTGTTGAATGTTTATATTGAAAAACATATTTTCCATTTTTTGCTCCTTTTCAATTTTTGGAGAAAGATCGATATAACAGTTTTTTACCAATTCATATTCCTTTCTTTTGTTAATTAACTCAACTGCTTCAACAATTTTTTTGTTTACACTTCCAATATTGATGATGAATATTTCTCCAATCTTAACATAGTGAGAAGACTTTACAATAGCATCATTTAGTTTTACTTTGCCTGATTTAATTGCCGTGGTTGCTATCGTCCGTGATTTAAACATTCTAATAGCCCATAAATACGTGTCCAATCTAACTTGCATTGGTGCAAAATTAAGAATAAAATTATTATCCCTCATTTTTGATAATTGTTTAAATTCACGATGGCACATGAAAGAAATTGATCAACTCTTATTAGATTTAAAACGTAAGATCTTTAAACCCGTTTATTTTTTAAGTGGTGAAGAGTCTTATTATATTGATATCGTTAGTGATTACATTGAACACCATGCTTTAGATGAGGCAGATCGCGAATTCAATCAAACTGTTGTGTATGGTAAAGATACTGATCTTGCGACTATACTTGGCTTGGCGAAACAATTCCCGATGATGAGCGATCATCAGGTAGTAATCGTAAAAGAAGCACAAAATATAAAAGAATTAAATAAAAAAGGTGGCGCAGACGATGAAGATGGAAATACGAAAACTTCATCCAATACAGTAGTTCAAGCATTTCTTAATTATTTGAAAACACCTTTACCATCAACAATTCTTGTGTTTTGTTTTAAGTATAAAACCATTGATAAAAGAAGTGCAATTGGTAAAGCTCTTCAAAAACAATCGGTTTATATTGAAAGTAATAAACTTTATGATAACAAAATACCAGAGTGGATAGGTAATTATGTAAAAGAAAAAAACCACAGCATTAATCCAAAAGCTTCGTTCATGATCTCCGAATTTTTGGGAAATGATTTGAGTAAAATTGCCAATGAAATAAATAAATTGTTTATTAATTTAAAAGATGGGAGTGAGATAACTGCAGAATTAGTGCAAGATAACATTGGCATTAGTAAAGAATTTAATGTATTTGAATTACAAAATGCTTTGGGAAATAAAGATGTTTTGAAAGTAAATCAAATTGTAAATTATTTTGCGGCTAACGAAAAAGAACATCCTATGGTCATGATGATGAGTTCGTTATTTAATTATTATTCGAAAATTCTTAGGATCCATTTTTTAAATGATAAATCTAAATTTTCAGCTGCACAAGCCCTCGGTGTTAATCCTTATTTTGTTGATGGATACATGCGTGCTTCAGGAAATTATTCTACTACAAAATTGAAACACATTTTTGGATATTTAAAAGAATATGATCTTAAAAGTAAGGGCGTAAATAATAGTAGCT
>JABDBZ010000098.1:2233-5510 GCA_013288385.1 Bacteroidota bacterium | reverse complement strand
TGCTGCTATTGTTGGTATTTCTCCAACTACTCTTCCGGCAGGTACTTTTAGTGTATTAACTATTACCGGAAGTGGTTTTGGTGCTGGACCGAGTGCAACTAGTTTTGTGGAGTTTCCAGATGCAGATGCCGGTTCAGGTTATATTCAACCTAATGCTGTTCAATATGTATCATGGACTAGCACCCAAATTCAAGTTCAAGTTCCTACAAAAACATCTGGTTCGGGTACTGCTGGAACAGGACAAATTCGTTTAACAATTGCATCAAGCGCTACTGTAAGTGCGCAAACATTAACTATTCCTTATGGTCATCTAAATGTATTAAGTACAGCGGCATCACCTACAACTATGTATAATACAAGGCATGTTGATTTGAATGGCTCAGGTGGAATTACCTGGCAAATGTATACTGGTTTTGATGCACTTGCTGCACCAAAAGCTTCATTTTTAAGAGCATTTCAAACATGGCGTTGTGGCACTTATATCAATTGGCAATTAGGACCAACCGTAGCAACAAATTCAATTGGATTAGATGGAGTAGATGTTATTCGTTTTGATATTGGTTCTGAATTACCTGCTGGTGTTCTTGGTCGTTGTACAAGCTATTGGAGTGGTTGTGGATCAAATCCAAATCAAAATTGGTTTGTATCTGAATTAGATATTGCCTTTGATGATGGAACGACTTGGCAATACGGACCAGCATTCCCTACAGGATCTCAATATGATTTTGAATCAGTTGCTGTTCATGAATTAGGCCACGGTCATCAATTATCCCATGTTATTAGTACTGTAGATTTTATGAATTATGCAATTTCTAATGCTGCATATAATAGAACATTAACACCTACTGGTGATTTAGCCGGTGGACAAGCAGTTATGACACGTAATTTATCTGGTGGAGTATGCTCTAAACCTATCATGACAGCTCTCAACTCCACAAATTGTATTGTTGCAGTGCCTACTGCTTCGTTTACATTTGCTAATCCTGTTTGTGTTGGACAATTAGTTACGTTTACCAATGTATCAACAGGTAGTCCAACCAGTAACTCATGGACAATCACAGGGGGTTCTCCTGCAACATCCACTATTTCAAATGCAACAACTACATATGCTGCTCCTGGGCCATATACAATTACATTAATTGCAACTAATGGCTTAGGTTCTTCTTCACCTTTAAGTAAAACAATAACAGTATTAGCCTCTCCAACAATTGCTGTTACATCTGCAAGTATTTGTCCGGGCAAAACCACAACTTTAACTGCAAGTGGAAGCACAGCGGGTTATACATGGACACCTGGTCCGCTAACCGGATCCTCTCAAGCTTTAAGTCCTGCCAGTACAACCATATATACCGTAGTTGGTAGCAATGGCACGTGTACCAATAGTTCAACAGGAACAGTAACAGTATTACCAGGTGCGAATGTAAACGTACCAAACGCTTTTATTTGTGCTGGTAGTCCAACTTTAATGACTGCAACCGGTGCAACAACTTACACTTGGAATCCTGGAAATTTAACCGGTGCTTCACAAACGTATAGTCCATCTTCAACAACAGTTTACACTGTAACTGGATCTGTAGGAACTTGTACCAACGTGAAAACATTTACGATAACCACAACTACAACTTTAAATGTGAATATTTCACCAAACAATGCGACAATTTGTGTTGGACAAACAACGGTGTTAACCGCAAGTGGTGCTAGTTCTTATACATGGAATACTAGTGCAAATACTACTACTATACTTGCAAGTAATGCTTCAAATACAACTTATTCCGTGGTTGGTCAAACAGGAAGTTGTTCGGGTACTGCTTTAGCAACAGTTAATGTGAGTACATGCGCAACTGGCATTTCTCAAAACTCTTTAAATGATTTAATCAGAATTTATCCAAATCCGACTGAAAACAGTGTAACCATTAATTTTATTGATTCGTTTAGTGGTACAATTACTGTTTACAATGCGATTGGACAATTAATTTCCAACAAGAAAATAATTGATAAAAACCAAACACAAATTGATCTGTTAAATCAAGCAAATGGTATCTATATCTTTAAGATAACATCAGATAATAGTTCAGAGAAAATAATTAAAGTTATTAAACAATAGTTTTTAAATTCTTGAAAAATTGAAACGGAGTTCAGGTTTGAACTCCGTTTTTTTGTGGCTAATTTTCATGAACTGTTATATAAAAATAAAACGAAAGTTTGTCTTCATCACAAATAGTATATTAGTGGTTGGCTATATACACAGCTTCATCATGCTTAAGTCCTTTTGTTTTTCGTTTATTATTTTGAAAATGAAATTTGTCCACATGGCATGATGAAACTATTGACAAGATTTAGAGCAAGATAAAAGATTTGTAGGTCTTCTGACGAATGACCAAGGTTTTTAAGGCTGTCATTTGTATTTAAATGAAACTGCTTGTCACTGAGATTAATTCCATAAGCATAAACTCTCCGTATTTAATATCGGTAAGTACACCAAAAGTCATAATAAGTTTTTCATTTGGATTTATTCTTTTGTCTAAAGAAATCGGGTTATCTACATCTTTGTCTAAAAATGTTTTTAACTCTTTCGATATACTGTTATCATAATGTTGTCTGTCTGGGGTCAATTCTCTTGGCAACAGGAATACCTTAGATTTCAGACTATCATTTGAGCGTAGATAATTATATTCTTTTGAGAAAGAAATTTTTAACTGGATTGGAACTATACTATCATTAGTTATAGTCGTTGTAATATATCTATAAGTATACTCAGTTCCTAAAGAATCAAAATACTGAAAACCTTGTCTTGGTCCATTTTCAATAGAAACGCCTAATATTTTTTTTGAATTGGAATAACTGCTAAAATTTTTTTCATACTTATGCTCTTTAGGCTGGTTGTTCAAACAAGAGTAAAGTCCAAACATAAAGATAATCCAAACAAATATTTAAATGTCATAGGAAAGTTGTCAAGAATGAAAATACTACCAAGGTGGTAAAATGTCTTTTCATATTCGACGTACCACAGCTTGTCTATTATTATATACTCGCAATAAATAGCTTATGCTCTTAAAATTTGTTTCTTTCATTACCACAAAAAAAGTCCCACATTAAGTGAGACTCTTTTAAATTGAATTTTATTTCTCTTAATTATAATTCAAGAACTTCCTTGTTACTTTATTGTTTTCTGTTTCTACAGTTACAAATATTAATTGATCGTTAGTATTAAGATCAAGGTAAACGTTATCGTTAGTAACTCTTACTTTTTTAGGATCCATTATTCTTTGGCCTAAAA
>JABDBZ010000098.1:0-2223 GCA_013288385.1 Bacteroidota bacterium | reverse complement strand
TTTATCAAAATCAAAATCAACAAAAATTCCTTTTGTATCTTTTTTAATATTGATAGAGTTATCTGCGATAGCAGATTGTGTTTTTATGCCAGTAGTAATATCAGCACAAACAGTTAACTCAAAACGTGCAGCAAAAGTGGTATCACTAATAGTGCATATATAATTACCAACTTTCAAATCTTGATGAATGTTTGTTACTTTATCCCACAAAGTAACACAAGCACCTGGAGGTAAGTTTTGTAAATCACTTCCACTAATAGTATATTGGCCGGTTGAATAAACTCTAACGATTACAGGTATCACTGCGTTTTGGGTATGTGCGTAAGGCAAACTATTTATTGAATAGTCTTCGCTATTAATTTGTGTTGCAATTGCTGTTCTTTTTGTCCACTCACCTGGGTAACCTTGGTAACCAGGAGAACCATATATTTTATGGGCATCTAAAGTATTATCAAAGTTTGTTGTAGCACTATTATGAAAACGAATTGCTGTGCCATCAGTATAACCTCCACCATTTACATTCAATCTGATTACTGAACCAGTAGTTGAGTTAGAGGAATTTGAACTGGATGGTCTTAATAATTGATCGGTCGTTGTATTATTTGAAACTTTATGAGATTCTTGGTAAGATATAGCTCCGGCGCCTGTAGCTTGTACATAAAAACCTTGACCCATAGGAATAACATCGTTTGCACCTTGACCAGGATTACTTGAAACATTTCCTACATAAGAAGTTGTAAGTCCAAGATCAGCGTTATAAATATATATTGCGTTTGCAACATTTGCATTAGAAGCAAGCACCTTTGCCCAAGAAATTGGTGAAGGATAAGGATTAGCCATTAAATTATAACCTGAGTTAGCAGAAATTGTCATATTAGGACCATTTACATTGCCAGTAACAGGGCTGCCCGTAACTGCCCAAGTTAAATTACCAGTATTGGCAAGGTTATCTCCTAAATAAATCCAAAACCCTTCACCCGGTGTTAAAGCGTCAGTATTATTCATAGTAAGATAAGCTGCATTACCTGCTTGTGTTTCATCCCAGGAAACAGCAGAAGCAAATCCACCAGAAACGGACGTTGTTGCATTAATACAGCCATTACAAG
This sequence comes from Bacteroidota bacterium, assembly GCA_013288385.1. Taxonomy (GTDB): domain Bacteria; phylum Bacteroidota; class Bacteroidia; order B-17B0; family Aurantibacillaceae; genus Aurantibacillus. The sequence continues at coordinate 1,117 of JABDBZ010000098.1, read as the reverse complement.
TCATAGGAATACCTGCATTATCCCAACTAGATAGGTTTAAACCAGAAATTCCACTTGCACCTAACACTGCCCAATCAGTTGTGCCACCTAAAGCGAAAGTTTCAACAGTAATTGGCCCATTTAATGTTCCTCCGGTAATTTCGGCAACTCTTGCTTTTAAAGATTGAGTAGATTTCAAAGTTAAATTAGTTCCATTAAATGTGCCACCGGTTACTTTTAATGAATCTAATAAACTAATTGCATGCGAAAGACTTGTTGTTCCGGAATTAATTTGAATTGCGTTCAAAATTGTTGTTGCTACACTACCGTTTATGGCTTGCGCGCCCACACCATTAATAACAAGTAAACTTGTTCCGGTATTAAGTGTGCCATTATGAGTTAAGTTTCCGCCTAAAATAATTTGACTGCTGTTACAATTTAAAGTTCCTGCAACAGTTAAATTCTTAGCTATATTTACATAAGAGGAACCTGTAAAAGCAGTAGTTGAACCTGAAGTAACAGTAACATTATCAAAATAAGCTTCAGTTGTTGCTGTTGTACCTGAAGATACGCTGGAAGCTGCGGTGTAAAAATTAACTGTAGAATTTCCTGTTGTATAAGATCCAATATTTGTAACAGACCAAGCACCCATCACATTTATCTGATTCGTCATAGTAACATTTCCTGTTGTATTAAAAGTTATATTTCCAAGTTTATTTCTTGCAGCTAGTGAAGCACCGGAGATTGTTATCGGTCCTGCACCACTAAATACAAAAGTTCCTGTATTATTAACAGGATTCCCAACACTTGTTCCTTGAATAGTTAAATTACTCAAAATTTGTAAAGTTCCTTGATAACCAAAAAGTCTACCTGTTGTAGTTAATACTAAATCGTTTGTTGAAGAGCTTCCAAAATTAACATTGCTTTGTATTACTCCACCACTGTTCGCAACAACATCTATTTCATTGAAAACAAATGATCCACTTATGGTTATTGCCTGATTTTGATTCACTTTAAGATTGACAACACCTCCATTAGCATCAAATGTTCCACCTGTTTTGGTTAATGTGGCCGGACTAAAAAAGTCAAAAGAAGAGCTTGCAGGGCAACTAAATGTTCCGCTGGCTATTAAAAATGA
>JABDBZ010000097.1 GCA_013288385.1 Bacteroidota bacterium | reverse complement strand
CCATCAATTAGAATACGACCATTTTCCAAAGGCAATCGAGAAACTTCTATAAACCGTTAATAACTCAATCCCATAAAAATTATTATTTCTTTTATCTTTAACTTGTATGTCGAAGAATAAAAAACCGAAAAAATTCCTATTTGAAGAGGTACTTGCCTTTTTACAACATAATTCAGAAAAATCTTTTAATTATAAGCAAATTGGTGCCGCTATGGAAATTAATTTGGAAAGCGAACGCGCCCAATTAATTGAAACCTTGCAAGCTTTAAAACAAAATGATTATGTAATTGAAAAGGAAGTTGGGAAATTTACAATTAAGCAAACTAAAAATTATTTAACCGGATCAATTGATTTTACTTCTCAGGGTACTGCATTTGTTGTTATAGGAAATGGGCAAGATGATGTATTTATTCCATTTAAAAAAACTAAAGATGCTTTACAAGGTGATTTAGTTAAGATAGTCATTTCATCGCGTGGTTCTGGAAAAAGAAAAGAAGGCGAAGTTGTTGAAGTATTGCAAAGAGCAAAAACACAATTTGTAGGAACGCTTCGTATGTCGCAAAAGTTCGCTTTTGTGATAACAGATAATCATAAAATACATGTTGATTTTTTTGTAAATCTTACGAGAATAAAAGGCGCAAAAGACGGACAAAAAGTATTGGTGAAATTTTTGGAGTGGAAACAAGGCGATCAAAACCCAACAGGTGAAGTACTCGAGGTATTTGGGTTTCCTGGCGAACACTCAACAGAGATTCATGCAATCATGGCTGAATATGGATTACCAGAACATTTTTTCGGATGAAGTTGAGTATTATGCGCGCAAATTAAATTTGGAAATTGAAGCTTCTGAAATTAAAAAAAGAAGAGACTTTAGAGATGTTACTACGTTCACTATTGATCCTTATGATGCAAAAGATTTTGATGATGCATTATCTTTAAAAAAATTGGATAATGGAAATTGGGAAATTGGTGTGCATATTGCTGATGTAACACATTATTTAAAACCTGATACCATTTTAGATAAAGAAGCCGTAAATAGAGCTACATCAGTTTATTTGGTTGATAGATGTATTCCTATGTTGCCAGAAGTGTTGAGTAATTTGGTTTGTTCTTTGCGTCCCAAAGAAGAAAAATATACATTCAGTGCCGTTTTTGAAATGACAGATGAAGGTCAGATCATGAATCAATGGTTTGGTAAAACTGTAATTAATAGCGATAGGAGATTTACATACGAAGAAGTTCAGGAAATTATTGAAGGAAAAGAGGGAGATTTTAAAGATGAAATTTTTGTTTTAGATAGATTGGCGAAAATTTTGCGAAAAGAACGTACTACAAAAGGCTCAATCTTTTTTGATAAAGCAGAAGTTAAATTTAATCTCGATCCTGAAGGAAAACCTTTAGGTGTATTTTTTAAAACTCAAAAAGATGCACATAAACTCATCGAAGATTTTATGTTATTGGCTAATAAAAAAGTAGCTGAGTTTTTAGGCAAACCAAAAGATGGAGAAAACAATAATAAAACAAAAGATACTAAAAACCCTAAGAATCTTTGTATATATAGGATTCATGATGCGCCAAATGACGAAAAATTATCTAAGCTAAGTGGCTTTGTTGGAAAATTTGGTTATAAAATGGAAATTGGTTCTAAACAAAAATCGGTTGACAGCATTAATAAACTATTGAAAGATGTAAAAGGTAAAAAAGAACAAAGCATTATTGAATTACTTGCAGTTCGAAGTATGCCTAAAGCAATTTATACAACTGATAATGTTGGTCACTATGGTTTAGGCTTTGAATATTATACTCATTTCACTTCACCAATCAGACGATACCCTGATGTATTGGTGCATCGTTTATTGCAGGCACGTTTAACCAATCAAACATATTCCAACGCAAAAGAGTTAGAAAACTTGTGTAAACATAGCAGCGAAATGGAACGCATGGCTGCAGAAGCGGAAAGATCTTCTATTAAATTCAAACAAGTAGAATTTATGAAAGATAAAATTGGAGAAGAATTTGCCGGTGTGGTGAGTGGTGTTACCGAGTGGGGGATTTATGTTGAGATCATTGAAAATAAATGTGAAGGAATGATCAGAAGCAGAGATTTAAAAGGCGATCAATTTTATTTTGATGAAGATAATTACAGATATGTTGGTAAAAATACCGGCAAAATATATACGTTGGGAGATACAGTTATTATTAAAATAAAAAGTGCTGATCTTATTAAAAAACAATTGGAATTTGAATTTGTTGGAGATATAGTTGAATCAAGAATTACAGAAGGGAAAGATGGAAATAAAAAAAGCTTTGATAGGAAAGACAAAAAGGACAAAGGAAAAAGAGAGAATAATAAGAAGAGAAGAAGATAGAATTACAATTTTAGAAGTAAAAGAGTTGGTAGCAGAATTAAGCAGTGTGAGACGGTGAAAATACAGATTACACACAGAACTTTAAACATTGTACCTGAAACTTTGAACTTGAAATAGAATTACAGTATGAAAAAACAGACCGCATTCATTTTATTTATCCTGATTTATTCAGGATTATTTTCACAAACAGTTACAGTTAAAACAGACTTAACTTATTCGGTTCATCTTTCTAAAGAAAAAACAAATGCACCGATAATTATTTTATTACATGGTTATGGTAGTAACGAAACTGATTTGTTTGAATTAGCAAATGGTTTAGATCAACGATTTATCACATTTTCTATTCGTGCACCATTTAAAGGAAGTGAAATAGGTTATTCATGGTACGATCTGGAATTTTTACCAAACAAACAAGTAACTTGTAATTATTCGCAACTTAAAGAAAGCAAAGCAAAAATTCTTTCATTTATAAGTCATGCATGCAGCGCTTATAAAGCTGATAGTACAAAGGTATTTTTGATGGGTTTTAGTCAAGGTGCGATAATGGCTTACGATATTGCTTTAACTAATCCGAAAAAAATTAACGGCGCAATGGTTTTGAGCGGAAGGTTATTAGAAGAAACTCAAAAAACTAAATTAGATGCCGCAAGTATTTCTAAACTTAAATTTTTTATTGCACATGGCTTTTCTGATAATATAATAGATATTAAAGAGGCAGAAAAAGCGAATGAGTTTCTGAAATCAAAAAACATTAAGGATGTAGTTTATAAAAACTATGAAATGCCGCACTCCATATCTGGCGGTGAATTGAACGATATTAAAAAATGGTTGGTGAAACAAATAAGTCCTGCTCCTTCAAAGACTAAATAACATTTTTTGAGAAATTTTTGACTCGTTTTTTCATACTTTTATATTGGTTACTATTTCCAAATGAAAAAGGTTATAATCGTACTCTTTATTTTAACTGCTTCTATAATAACAAATAGTTGTCGGCAAGATCAATACATTCCAAACGTTTGCTTTCAAGAAAATATTTTACCAATCTTCATTACCAAGTGTTCAATGCCAGGGTGTCACAATGCAAATGGCAATGGAACAGGAAGAAACCTTAGCAACTTCACTACCTATGAAGGTATTATGGAACGTGTAACAGCAAATCATGCGCTTCGAAGCGATGTGTATACAAAAATCAGAGGAAACAATCCTTCAATGCCACCTAAATCATCTCCTCAGCTTACAAAACAGGAAGTGGAATATATTCAATATTGGATTAATTTTGGTGCGCGAAATTCTTCTTGTGGCACAACTTCAACATGTGATACGTTATCTTATATCACGTTTGCAAATTCAATTAAAAAAATAATGTTTGACAATTGTGGCAACTCTTGTCATTCAACAAATTTGGCTCAATCGGGTGTTATACTTGATACATACGCCGGAGTGGTTGCCGGAGTTAAAGGGCAGCTTTTAATTCTAGATTTAAAAAAATTACCGGTAACAGATCCAACACATATGCCGCAAGGTTATTCATTGACCAGTTGTGAAATTTCTAAAGTAGAAAAGTGGATTGCTTTGGGAATGCCTGAATAAAATTTCCTGAACAAAAAAGCCCGAAATTTATTTCGGGCTTTTTTGTTAAATAACAATCTCGTCCATATCCTTATTAAAGAAATGGTATTCCATGAATCCGTAACTTTCAATGCCTTGAACAGCAATTTTTTGTTTGTATTCAAAATACCATTTCCATTGTTTGCTCTTAAACCATTTACCTTGTTTAATATAAGCTTCTATATATGGATGTACATTTAATGTGATATTCTTTTCGTTTTGATCTTGAATAATAAAACGCAGAGCATTTGAGATCTGATCAACAAATAAAGAACTTGGTTGTGCTTTTCCGGTTCCATTGCAGTTAGGACAGGTTTCTAGAACTTCAACATTTATTTCCGGACGTAAACGCTGACGAGTGATTTGAATTAAACCGAATTTACTGGGAGGTAAAATGTTGTGCTTTGCACGATCACTTTTCATCTCCTCTTTTAATTTATCGAAAAGTAATTTGCGGTTTTCCTGACTATGTAAATCAATAAAATCAACTACGATAATACCGCCCATATCACGTAAACGTAATTGACGTGCTACTTCCACAGCCGCTTCTAAATTAACTTCAAGTGCATTTTCTTCCTGGCTATTATCACTTTTTGCACGATTACCACTGTTTACATCAAACACATGCAAAGCTTCAGTATGTTCAACAACCAAATAAGCACCGGTTTTCATATGAACCGTTTTACCAAACAAACTCTTAATTTGTTTTTCTACACCATATGCATCAAAAAATGGGAACTTTGCCATTATAAAGTTTTATTATATCTACTTTATCTGGCGCTATACTTTTTAAATATAGTTTTAGATCTTCATAAATTTTTTGATCATTAACATGAATTGCATTAAAAGATGCATTCAAAAAATCGCGAAGAATAGAATTGGTTCTATCCATTTCACCTAATACACGAATAGGTGGTTCGGCAGTTTTTAATTGCTTATAGCATTCGTCCCACTTTTTAATAAGATCATTTAAATCTCCTTCTAATTCAGCAACCGTTTTTCCTTCAGCAACCGTTCTAACAATTACACCAAAGTTTTTTGGTTTAATGCTCTGCATGAGTTCTTTTAAACGACTTTTTTCTTCGTAATTTTTAATTTTAGAAGAAACTGAAATTTTATCGGCAAAAGGAATAAGTACAAGGTAACGTCCAGCCAAACTTATTTCAGTTGTAATACGTGGTCCTTTAGCACTTATTGGTTCTTTGGCTACCTGAACAAGAAGATGTTGTCCACTTTTAACAATATCGTTTATCTTGCCATCTTTTTTAATGTCGCTTTCATTCTTAAAGTACATTAAATTGCTAACGTTTTGTTTCCCGTTTTTTACTTGTTCAACAAACTTTTTCAATGAATTTGCCTGTGGGCCAAGATCGAGATAATGCAAAAAAGCATCCTTTTCGTATCCAACATCTATGAAGGCTGCGTTTAAGAAAAAACCGTCATAACCTTTTTGGCCTTACCGTAATAAATATCGCCAACCATGAATTTAGAATTGCTTTTCTCTCGGTGAAGCTCAATTAAGCGCTTGTCACTCAACAATGCAATTA
>JABDBZ010000096.1:191-5864 GCA_013288385.1 Bacteroidota bacterium | reverse complement strand
CCGTAATTGAAAATTCACTAATTTATAATACAGCCATTTCTAGTCCTTGTGCAGTTTCGCAATTCACCTACCCTTTAAGTCCAAACAGATATAATGGGCAAGGTGTAATGTTTTATTCTTTGATGAATAAAAATGGTGGCAATGCACAGTTCAGAGAAGATTATATTATGCGTTACCAAGATTTATTGAATGGTGCATTAAGTTGTGATAAAATTCTGAAGCATTGGGATGACATGAATACGGTTTACAGGAATGAATATAAGAAACATGAAGACCCAAGTACAACACCAAATCCAGGGGTTTTTGTAACTCAGGCAGATCTCTGGGATACAAATATGTCGGCTTTACGGCGAGATTTAAACGCCCGCTGTACATTTATGGAAAGTGCTTTTAATCAACAAGTACAATGCTATGGTTTAATTGGGCCTTATGATTTAACTGTTGATGTTAAACCTGCAGGGGCAGGTACAGTAAAATTAAATACGGTAGTATTGCCTTATTATATTTGGGCTGGTAAGTATTTTAAAGGTCCAATGAGTTTTAAAGCAAAACCAATTGATACAACTTATGCATTTGATCATTGGGAGCTTGTAAATCATACGGAAGCCAATGCGAGGCCTTTGAGTTTAGATTCAATAGGCATAAACTTTTCGAACGTTAACGGCGATCAGGTAGTTGCTGTATTTACTGATAAAAAATTGGACTCGGCCTTACCAAACGGTTTTTCACCAAATGGAGATGGCAAAAATGATGTATTTGGAATATTGGGAAGCGGAAAATATTCAAGCGAATTTGAACTTCGTATATGGAACAGATGGGGTCAGGAAGTATTCAGAAGTACAGATCCAACTTTAGGATGGGATGGTAACTTTAATGGTTCTCAGGCTCAAACAGGCGTATATGCTTATTATATAACCTATAAGAATATTTACAACGAATCAAAAATTTTAAAAGGTAACGTTACATTAGTTAGATAAAGGCATTACGTATTATGAAACAGTTTAAATATTTCCTCTTTTTATCAGTATTAGTAAGCTCATTGAGTATTAAAGCTCAAGATCCTCAGTTTTCACAAATTACTGAAACGCCATTATTAATCAATCCTGCTAATACAGGTTTTTATAATGGTCATTTCAGAGCCATTGTAAATTACCGTAATCAATGGCAATCAATGGGCAAAGCATTTCAAACAACAAATATTTCAATTGATGCCGGTTTATTTAAAAGCAAGAGAAGAAAAGCGTTTTTGGGTGTAGGCTTTGTGCTTTATCAGGATCAGGCTGGTGCGGCAAAATTCAGAAAAACGAACGCTATGCTAAACCTAAGCGGATTAGTAAAGCTGTCTAAGAAAAGTGTTTTAAGTGCAGGTATTTATGGTGGAGCTGTTGGAACAAATGCTGATTATAGCAAACTAACTTTCGCTTCTCAATTTGATGGAAATGCAATTGACAATACTGCACCCACAGGCGAGAATGTGATTTTTCGTTCATTTACAACTACTGATGTTGGAGCCGGTTTAGCTTATGAATATTCTTCAGTTAAAATAGATCAGGATCACGATGATGTAATAAAATTTAGAGTTGGTTTAGCAGCTTACCATTTAAACCGACCAAAACAAGAATTTTCAGCTGGTGCCGACTATAGATTACCTGTAAGATGGGTAGGTAATATTACGTCAACTATTGATTTTGAGGACACTCGTTTTACATTAGCTCCAACTGCTTTAATTCAAAAACAAGGAACAAAGGATAATAGTATTCCAAACTCCTTTTTTATAAGAGGTGCTTATGATTATATGGTTGGTACTTATTTAAAAGTAAGAATGTCAACCGGAACTAAAACCACCGGACAGAAAACTCAAAACGTGATTGGCTTTGGTTTGTTTTACCGTTCACAGGATGCGCTTATCCCAACATTGCTGGCTGAGTTAGGTGATTATGCAATAGGTTTATCTTATGATGTTAATATTTCCGGTTATACAGCAGCAAGCAAATATATGGGCGGTTTTGAAGTTTCATTAAGATACAACGCATTATCGAGTTCACTTTTTGCAACTCGTAGTGAATATTAAAATTCGCATTGGTGATTTTCAAATTTGTTTCTTTAATTTACCCATTAAATTAGGCAACATTTAATTCTAAAGCATTCATGAAAAGATCGTCGCTCATTACAATTATTGTTCTATTACTTCTCATCATTAGTTCTGTTATTATTTTCAAGAAAAAAGGTAAGTCGAGTACATTAGATGAAGATGCAAGAAATTTTAAATACAAAGATACTGCGGCTATTACAAAAATATTTATGGCCGATAAAAATGGTAAGCAATGTACACTTGAAAGAACTTCTAAAGGCTGGGTTGTAAATAATAAATTTTTAGTTCGTCCAGATGCTATTTTGACTTTACTGGAAACAATTAAAAACGTCGAAGTCAAACGTCCGGTTGCCCGTCAAGCAAAAGAAGGCACTTTAAAAATTTTAGCATACCGCGCTATAAAAGTTGAGATATACGCAAAAGATAAATTGGTAAAGCAATATTATGTTGGTCACGAAACACCTGATGCAGAAGGCACCCACATGCTTTTGACAAATATTGATGCCGGTGAAAATTACGAAGATCCTTTTGTTGTTTTTATTCCCGGGTTTACAGGCTTTTTAAACACGCGTTATATTGTTGAAGAAAAAGAATGGCGCAATTTGTCAGTCATTAATTTTACGCCAGACAAATTAAAAAGCATTTCCTATATCAATCATGTTAATCCTGATTCATCTTTTACGATTAATATTATTAATACAAAAACATTTAATTTATTAGATCATAAAAAACAAGCTCTTCCATTTTCAGAATTAAACATGAAACAATATCTGGCATACTTTCAAAATCTTAATTGCGAGGCCATTTTTACAAGCTCCAGCAAACACATGGTTGACTCATTATCTAAAACCAAACCATTTGCTACTTTTGAAATTATTGATAAAGAAAATAAAAAGCATGAGTACTTTTTTTATTTTAAACCACCTCCTGAAAATAATGCGGAATACAATGTGCGCTATAAATTTGACCCGGACAGACTTTTCATAAACTTTGATGATAAAAAAGAATGGGCAGTTATTCAATACTATGTATTTGGAAAATTATTTGTTACAACTGAATATTTTAAAACAGCAGAACCTGTTAAAAAATAGCTTATAACTATCATCCATTTAAAAGCCACAATTATAACGTAAGGTTAATTTTGTTTAATTAAAATTAACGCTATGAATTTTGTTGTTTCAGCTACCAATTTATTAAAACATTTAAAGGCCATTAGTGGTGTTTTAAGCAGCAATAATACTGTGCCTATTTTAGATTGTTTTTTATTTGAAATTGATAAAGGCGAATTAACTATTTCAGCAAGCGACATGGAAACTGCAATCACCACTTCCATTAAAGTGGAATCGTCGCAAGGTGGCATTATTGCAATTCCCGCAAAAACATTAATGGAAACACTTTCCAATTTGCCAGAACAACCAATTTCTTTTATTATTGATAAAAATAAGTTCTCAACAAAAATAAAAACTGAGAATGGTGATTATAGTATTAGCGGGCACAATGGCGATGACTATCCAAAGATGGCAAAGATAGATTCGCAATCATCAATTGTAATCAAAAGTGATGTGCTTGGTTCCGCTATTAATAAAACAATTTTTGCAACTGGTAATGATGATCTCAGACCTGTCATGAACGGTGTGTATTGTCAATTTACAGAAAGCAATTCTATTTTTGTTGCCACAGACGCGCACAAATTAGTACGTTATATTCGTAACGATGCAAAAGCCGGTGTTTCTGCATCTTTCATTATGCCTAAGAAACCATTGAATGTTTTAAAAAATTTATTGATGGGAATTGATGATGCTGTAAAAGTTGAATTTAATAAAACAAATGCATTATTTAGTTTTGGAAATATTAATTTGATGTGTCGTTTAATTGATGGAAAATATCCAAACTATGAAGCAGTTATCCCAAAACAAAATCCAAATAAATTAACTGTTGATCGTCTCGCATTTTTAGGAGCATTAAAACGAATTAGCGTTTTTGCAAATAAAGCAACGCATCAAATTCGTGTAAAAATTGCCGGAAGTCAATTAACTATTAATGCTGAAGATCTAGATTTTGCAAATGAAGGTCATGAAACATTAATGTGTACTTATATTGGAGAAGACATGGAAATTGGGTTCAATTCGCGTTTCTTAATTGAAATGGTAACTAACATTGAAAGCGATGAAATTGTTTTGGAAATGAGCGCACCAAACCGTGCCGGAATTATTTTACCAAATAATAAATCTAATCCTTCAGAAGATCTATTAATGTTGGTGATGCCGGTTATGCTCAACAACTAAGCTGTCTCAATAAATTGATTTTTTGAGAGCGACTTAATATTTCTTATCTTCACTTTATGTACAAATTAAAAATTAATATATTCTTAAGTCTGTTTATTTTAACAGGCTTTTTTATTTCAGCTCAAACGGGTGTAACAACTTCTGACAGTATAATATCAGGAAGCATTTATAGAAAGTACCGTTTGTATGTGCCAACTTCCTATAATGGAAGTGTAGCAGTTCCTTTACTTTTTAATTTGCATGGTTATACTTCCAATGCCACTCAGCAACAATATTACGGTAATTTTATGCCAATAGCAGATACAGCCAATTTTATTATGGTTTTACCCGAAGGTACTGTTGTTTCAGGAAACCAATTTTTTAATGCGGGGTTTGGTCCGGGTGTTAATGATGTTTTATTTATGAGTGATTTGATTGATTCTCTAAAACTGACTTATAACATTGATAATAATTCTATTTATAGTACTGGCATGAGTAATGGTGGTATTATGAGTTATTACTTAGCATGTAATTTACCAAATAAGATTGCAGCCATTGCATCAGTTGCCGGAAGTATGTTGAACACTTGGTTTACAAGTGCGCCCAATCGTGCATTTCCGATTATGGAAATTCACGGCGACACTGATCCAACTGTTGCATACAATGGCGATGCTACATTTGCCCCAATTGATTCGATCATAAAAAAATGGGTAACATTTAATAATTGCAATATAACACCTGCTACAACAAATGTCCCTGATATAGTAACAACCGATGGCGCAACTGCTGTTCATAACAAATATTCCGGTGGTACAAATGGCGCTAATGTTGAATTATATAAAATTATAAATGGGGCGCATACCTGGCCGGGCTCGTCGATTATTATTGGTACAACATGTGAGGACTTTAACGCATCTGTGGAAATATGGCGATTTTTTAGACAGTATAAATTAAATATGTTCGCTGTAACAACATCGATTGCAAAAAATACAATTGATACAGAAATTGAGATATATCCAAATCCTGCAAAAGATGTTTTGACTGTGAAGTTTCCTGAAAACTCTATCACATCAGTTAACATCACCAATATTTTAGGAAGAGAAATACAGTCTAAAAAAATAATTGGAAATAATTTAACTCAATTGGATATAGCTGAATTACCAAATGGAATTTACTTTGTAAATCTTTTGCAAAACAGTCGTTTAATTTCAACTAAAAAGGTCATCAAAAACTGGTAGTTCGTTTAAGGATTTTTCTTTTTTAAGCCACCGCATTTTCCTAAAAATAAAACGGCTTTAGGTTTAATAGCAGAAAGTA
>JABDBZ010000096.1:0-181 GCA_013288385.1 Bacteroidota bacterium | reverse complement strand
ATTAAATTATATCGTAGGGCTTGTTCTAAAACCTGCTCTGATAATTCAATTTCAGGCGCTTTGCATTCAATTATAATTTCCGGTTTTAATTCTTTTGAATACACTACAATGTCGTATCTTTTTTTGGTGCCATTTAATTCAATTTCCTTTTCTAAGGAGATCAAGGAAGCAGGATATTTTT
>JABDBZ010000095.1 GCA_013288385.1 Bacteroidota bacterium | reverse complement strand
GATTATTGCATCTCTCATTACTTGCACTAATTTTTCTGTTTTTTCACAGGTAAGCACAACATTTCAACAAAGCGCAGCAAGCATTAATCCTGCTGCTTCATCTTACAAACGTTGTGGTACGGGTGTTTTACCTCAACAATTTGAAACCTGGTTGCAAACACTTCAGCCAGTTGGCGGTGGAAAAGGCGGTGGAGATAATTCAATAGAAACAATTTTTACAATTCCAGTCATTGTTCATATAGTTCATAATAACGAAGCGGTTAATACTCCAACAGCACTTTCGGGTGGAAACTTAAATGCTGCGCAAGTAATTGATCAAATTAATATTTTAAACAGAGATTATAACAAAAAAAATCCGGATACTACATCAATACCAGGTGTTTTTAAGCCTGTATTAGGAAATATGCGAATCAACTTTTGTTTAGCTGTTGTAAATCCAACAGGTGGTATTATGCCGGAGCCAGGGATTGATAGGGTTAATAGAGTTGCTAAAGGATGGACTGCTTCACCATATACACAAACATATATTGATGCTACAATAAAACCAAATAGCATTTGGGATCCTACGCGTTATTTTAATATTTGGGTTCTCGATTTGGGTTCTAGTTTATTAGGTTATGCTACTTTTCCAAATCCAGGAACTACTGGTCTACAAGGCCTTTCAGCGCCATATGGTTCTCCAACTACAGATGGAGTGGTTATATTAAACAAATCTTTTGGTAGTGTTGGTACCGCAGTGTCAAATCCGCCATATGATAAAGGAAGAACAGTTGTGCATGAAACTGGTCACTGGGTTGGCTTACGTCATACTTGGGGAGATGCAACTTGTGGAGATGATTATTGCAATGATACACCAACTTCAAATACAAGTAATTTTGGTTGTCCTGCGTTTCCACATGTAACTTGTAGTAATGGCCCAAATGGTGACATGTTTATGGATTATATGGATTATGTTGATGATAATTGTATGGAAATGTTCACGAAAGATCAAGTGTATCGTGCACAATTGATTATGCCAAATTCTATTTTGCGTTATACTTTATTAACGTCCACAGTTTGTAATTTACCAAGTTCAACAAATGATATTGGTTTATCAAATATTATCGCGCCAACTTATTCAAGTGTATTAAATTGTAATAGCTATATCAATCCGATTGTAGCAATCACAAACTTTGGTACAAATGTAATTACGTCTGCTACATTCACATATAATTTAGATGGTGTTGCCACTCAAACATTAGCATGGGCTGGTAATTTAGCACCGGGTGCATCTAATACCGTTAATATTCCACAAATGAATGGTGTATCAAATGGTACACATGCATTTAACATTAGTATATTAAATCCAAATTCAACAGCAGATTCGTTTATGGGTAATAATTATAGCAATCAACCATTTGCTATAACAAACGGTTATACAATTGCAGCGTCAGGTGCAACAACAATTTGTTCAGGATCACAAGCAACTGTAACAGCCTCTGGAGGTGCAACAAGTTATACATGGAATCCGAGTGCTATAACAGGAACAAGTGCCGTTGTTAACCCTGCTTCTACAACTATATATTCTGTTAGTGGAACATATTCGAATTGTGTAAAAATTGCAACGGTTTTGGTTACTGTAAATCTTACACCAACTTTAACAGCAAATAGCACAACTATTTGTGTTGGAGGTACAGCTACATTAATTGCAAGTGGTGCGCCAACATACTCATGGAGTACAACGCAAACTACATCATCCATTATGGTTACTCCTGCTTCAAATACTACGTATACAGCTTATGGGATCAATGGTACTTGCGTAAGCTCGAAAACGTTAATGGTTACTATTGGATCAAGTTTAGGTATCGTTCCTATTGCAAATCCTACTGCATATTGTAATGGTGGCAGCACAACAATTACCGCGTCAGGTGCATCAACTTATACCTGGATGCCTGGTAACTTAAACGGATCAAGCATCAGTGTTAATCCTTCATCATCTACAACATATACAGTTAGTGGAACTGCAGCTACTTGTACAGGATCTAATTCAATTTTGATAACTGTAAATCCAAACCCAACAATTACAGCAACAGCTACAAACCCTACTGTATGTATTCCAGGACCAGGAACTACTTTAAATGGTACTGGTGCAAGCACATATACATGGCAACCTGGTAATTTAGTTGGATCTGCCGTAGTGGTTACTCCTGCTTCAAACATTACATACACAGTAGTTGGTTCAACTGCTGCAGGATGTACAAATACACAAAATGTTTCTGTAATAGTTAATCCGAAACCAACAGTAAATGTTGCCACTTCTACACCAACATTATGTAATGGTGAAATTGGAACTGTGTTTGCTGTGGGGGCAACAACTTACGTTTGGAATCCGGGTAACCTATCTGGATCGACTGTTTCGGTTACGCCTTCTTCAACTACTACTTATACGGTTACCGGAACTACAAATGGTTGTTCAGATATTCAAACAATTACCATCGTAGTATCGCCTTGTACAGGATTAAGTAGTTATGCCGCTTCTAATTTCCAGCTTTCAGTTTATCCAAATCCGTTTAAAGATGAGTTAAACTTTAAAGTAAGTGAAGAAGTGAGAGTGAGTATCTACAATGCTATTGGTCAGTTAATGAAATCAGAAACAATAAGCAGATTAGGATCTATCAGCACAAGTGATTTACCAAACGCAGTTTATTTTGTGCAAGTTAAAGGCGCAAATCAAACACGTGTTTTAAAAGTAATCAAGAATTAAAACTAAAATAAATTTAATTGAAAAGCCTCGACGCAAGTCGGGGCTTTTTTATTTTGGGTTATAGTTGCCTCACTTACTTTTCCTATGCAACAATGATTACTTATTTATCATACTTGTTGCGCCATAAGGAAAGCCATTGAGAGTACCAATACTAAAAAACAAAATTACGATATCAGTATTTTCAAGTTCCCTGCTAATGTTTAAATCTGAAACAGGGATTTCTTTTTTATCGTTATCATAAGAAAGTGCTTGTCTGAAATAATATAAAAAATAGGATTCTTTTGAGAAGAAGGCGAGAGGTATCCAGGTATTATTTAAGCCATAGAAAAAACTGTCTCCTATTATCAAAACTTTGGGTTTATAACAACTATCCATGGGATAAATGTATTCAACTTCAGGATAAGCCAATTTTTCGCTATTTACTTTTTTTAATAGATTCATAGCTCTACTAATATCATCATCAAAATACATGGCAGAATCGCTTAATAGAAATGATTTAAATCTGAATAAATTTATTTTTTTATTGATTTCAAACGATACTCTTTTTAAAAGCGTATCAAGAGCTTTGTATGCGCCATATCTTGTCCAATGCACAGCACCTTGTGTAAAAAGTGAATAGGGCGAAGTGACCTTGATTTTTTGGTAATAATTATTATAATCTAAAAAAGGGATATGACTTGATATTATTTTTTGCTTATAAGAGGAGTAATAATTTTCTTTTTTTATCTGCGGTAAACAAGAGTCTGGTAAAAATTCAGGATAGAAGCTTTCTTTACACGGTGTAAAACAAATCAGTAATTTTTTATTTTTACTAATCAAAAAATCATTTAAATTTTGAAGCCCGGTAAATACCGAATCAGCATATCTATTGCCTTTATAACCGATTCCGGAATAGGAATTAAAAAAATCTGAACTAAATAAATAATCATTTTTCCCTTTAAAAACATTGACCACGTTAAATTCTTTGTAAACAGAAAAATTTATTTGATTATTAAGTCTTACTAATAAATTTCTAAAACCAAACCGTTCATTTACTCCTTTTTCTTTTGCAGTCTGAAAGATACCACTAAACCAATTTGTGTAAGATAATGTAGTATCTTTTGTTTGAACGAAATAACCATGTAAAACATAATTATCCGGAAAGAGTTTTAGAAGTCGCTGCATCATTGGTGCAAGCAAAATAATTAAAATTAAGAGCAGTAATATTGCTTTAAAAAATCTATTCATTTATTATGATCTACAATTGAAAACAAGATTAAATGCAGATTAGGATTAAGTTTTATCGTTTAGCGTCAATGTTTTTACGTGTTTTGAAAACTCGTCCAATCTTCCCACACTAAAAAAGAAAAGCACGATATCAGTGTTTTCAAGTTCCTTCTCCAAATCTGTTTTTGAATAGGGTTCATTTTTTTTATTTGGATCATAAGGAATTGCTAATGTGAGGTAGTATAAGAACCATGATTCTTTTGAAAAAAATGATGATGGTATCCACGTAGTGCTGATGCTTTGATAAAAGCTATCGCCGATGATCATAACTTTTGGTTTGTAACAGCTATCCTGATTATAAACGTATTCAACTTTTGGATATGCTAGCTTCTCACTTTTAATTTTTGAAAGAAGATTCATGGTTTCACCAATATCATCGTCAGTGTACATTGCTGAGTCACTCAATGTAAAAGAGCTCAATCGAATTAAATTTAGTTTTTTATTAAGCTCACTTGACATTTTTTTTAATAATGAATCTAAAGCTAAATAGGTGCCATAGGTTGTCCAATGAAGCCCATTTTTATTAAATAATAAGTAAGGAGATTTTTTTTTAATTTGTAAAAAATAAGTATTAAAGTCGAGTAGAGGTATATTGTTTGACAATGCTTTTTGTTTGTAATAACTATAATAGTTTTTTTTGTTGATAAATGGAAGACAAGAGTCCGGCAAAAATTCGGAATAAAAACTTTCTTTGCTAGGTGTTATGCACAATAGCAATTTTTTATTTCTTGCCACTAGCCAATCATTCAGCCTTTGTACATTAGTAAAAACCGAATCAGAAAACTTATCTCCCTTATAAACTCTTCCGGAATAACAATTAAAAAAGCTGGAGCTGAATAAATAATCATTTTTCCCAATAAAAACATCTGGCAAATTAATTTCTTTAAAAAAAGAAAAATCAATTTGCTTGTAAAGTTTCACGAGAAAATTTCTGAACCCAAAATTTTCATTTAGGTATAACTCCTTTTTACCCTGATAATTTCTATTAAACCATGTAGAATAGTTTAATGTAGTATCAGTTGCTTCATTAAAGGCACCCGACAATGTGCAGTTATCAGGAATAAATTTAAATTGCTGTTGAATCAATGGTATTGAGACGACCAACAGCGTAAGAAGCAATAAAAGTATTTTTAAAAAACGGATCATTTTTAAAACCTAAAATAGATGAATGGATTAAAATTAGAAGAAGTGATTGAAGCTAATGATAATGTAAATATAACCAGACATAAAACAACAATTGAAAAATGAGCAATTAAACTTTTGTTTTCCTGACCATAAATAAACTTTTGAATTTTTTGACCGTAAGGTAATAAAGTGAAAAAGGAAAATAAAAGTGAGATGGCAAATATTGTTTTTACTTTCTCGCCAATAAAAACATGATTTATTGCAGATTCTGTGTGACTGAACATATGTGATACAAATGCAAAAGCGTTCCCAATTGAATCAGATCTAAAGAAAACCCATCCTACTACAACTATTAAAAAAGTAATAATACAAGAAAATAGATGAATTTTTTTTAAATAGTTAAGTAAAAACATTCTTTCGAGCACCAGCCAAAAACCATAGTAAATGCCCCAAAAAATAAATGTCCATGACGCGCCATGCCAAAAACCACTTAAGATAAAAACCAGCCACAAATTAAAATATAATCTCGATTTTGAATTTACCTTGTTTCCTCCAAGAGGAATATATAAATAATTTTTCATCCAATTTCCTAAGGTCATATGCCATCGTCTCCAAAACTCAGTAATGCTTTGCGAAGTGTATGGATTGTTGAAATTTTCAGGTAATCTGAATCCAAACATTTTAGCCAAACCAATTGCCATATCGGAATATCCGGAAAAATCAAAATAAATTTGAAATGTGTAAGCCAAAGCTCCGACCCAGCATTCATAAGTGCCTAATGAATTTACGGGTATAGAAAAAGCTTGATCGGCCGTAGTGGCCATAACATTTGCAATCAACACTTTTTTCCCTAATCCAAT
>JABDBZ010000094.1 GCA_013288385.1 Bacteroidota bacterium | reverse complement strand
CAGAAACATTTTTTGTAATGTAAATTTTATATGTTCCTAAAACAAAAAATCCCACAACTATAAAACCAAGTACAGAATAATACTTTTCATTTTTTATCTGGTAATCCAAACATATTGTGTGATAAAGAATGTCCTCCGTTTTCAGCAACAAATAACCTGCCAAACATTACCACAAATTACGAAACATGTTTTGAGTCTTTGCTGCGGAAAACACGTATTTTAGTTAGGTGTTTTCTGAAATTAAAGGTGGGTGAACTTAAATAATTCAGTTGTAATTAAGATTAGCCACAAAGAAGAGAAGTTTTTATAGAATAATTTTAAAATTACGAAAAAGTGCCCCCAATCCTTTGGATAAGGTTGGGATAAGGCCAGAATTATTTAATTACGAAAATGCAAAGTATAACGATCACGCATTCAAAATTAAAAAAGCTGCGCAGCAGTTTCCCACCACGCAGCCTGTCGTTGATCTGAATATGAAAAGTTTCAACGAATTATTCTAAAATCACTTTTTTTACCTGTGAGTGTTTTCCTTGTACAATTTTCACAAAATAAATTCCTTTTTGATTACCACCAATATCAACCGATTTATTATAATCACCTGTAAAGTTTGGTAACTTCTCCGAATAAACCTGTTTTCCTTCTGAATTAAAAACAATTACTTCTGCATCACCTTGACTTTTTAAATTAAAATTTAAATTAAATTTTCCGGAGCTTGGATTGGGTGCCATGCTCATGTTATCCATTTCCAATTTATTATCAGTTACTCCGGTTTGCTTACCCAAAAGTTTTAGGTCAGAAGCACTGGCATCTGTAACATTCATTTTAATCATCACTATTTTTGTGATCTTCTTTTCGGTTTTACCATCTTTATCAGGAGCAGTATCTTCATTTATAATTACCATTTTCTTTACTCCTTTCGAGTTTGGGTCTACTCCCGCTTCTTTCAAAGCCTTTTCCATCTCAGCATCCATGCCCTCGCCTTTGTGAATTACTTTTACATTCGTAGTTCCATTATCATCTCCTGTTATAACTTGATCATCTGTTACGATCACCATCTTCTCAATTTTCCCATCAGGTTTTCCATTGCTAACGTCGATTGTTTGAATATTTGTTCCATCATCCAATTTAAGGGAAGAAGGGTCAGTTGTAGTGAAAGTTGTATCTGTAATAGTCTCCACGCCATTTACATTTTTCACTTTTTTAATATGAACTGTTGCTTCTTTTTTTTCTGTTTGCGCATTCACCGCTAAAGCAGTCATCAATAAAGCGCAGATAATTAATTTTGTTTTCATAGTTTTTATTTTTGGTTATTAGGTTTAAAATGTTTTATGAAACAAAATTAGTCTTGTCAAAGCCGGACTAAGGTTAAAGAGCGGTTAAACTGAGTTAAAGAAAAGTTAAAGTTGAAGACTATGTGTTAAACCTGACTAAATTTACCTAATGCAAAAATCAAAACGTTATATTCCAATATTGATCACTGTTGCCCTATTAGGTTTGATTGGTTTGCAAATTTTATGGCTATTTTCTGTTTACCAATATAAGAGTCGAGATCTAAAAGATAAAACCCAAGAAGCACTTTTAGAAGCAACAACGCGTTTGCAAAGAGAAGAAGATTCAAAATTGATATTGACAAGTATGGATTCGCTATTGGTAAAAGATACGCTCATTCATAACAAAACTAAGTCGAGGGCTCACCTTATTGTTTCAATGATCAAAAATAAAGTATTCAATTCTGGGCACCCTCAAGAAACATTGGTTGAAAAAAACATAAGGGTTATCAATGACTCTACTTCTTCTACAACTATTGTAAGGATCAATGATGATAAAAAAACGGTAGCTATTCGTACTGAAAGCTATGATATAAAGGGCATCAAAGAAAGAGCGGGTGACCTTCAAAAGATCTTTATGAAAATGGCCCTTGGAGTTAAAGATGTTGGGGATATTTATAAAAAAATAGATTTTAAACATATTCAGACTTTAATAGAGGAAGAATTAATAAAGCGTGGAATCGATTTGCAACCAGAAGTAATTATTATGCCAACATTTAAAGGCCTTTCTCGGAAAAGTTTTGTTCCAATGAGAACTAATAATTGGGACAAGGCAAACCTAATTGCTTCAATTCCTTTATTTCCTGATAATTTCACTGACCTCAATTTATCCGTTAACATTGGTTTTACATCTAAAGTAAATTTCGTAATCAAACAAATGATGAACTTGCTTGTTCTCTCCTTCGCAATTACAATTCTCATTGGCTTTGTGATGATTTATATTTTCAAGCGAATGCTTAATCAGGAAAAATTTCATCAACTTAAAACTGATTTCATAAATAATATAACTCATGAATTAAAAACACCAATCGCAACTATTTCGCTGGCGGTTGACTCTATTCATAATCCCATTATTAAAAATAATGATGCAAAATTAACTGAATACACTGCCATCATAAAAGAGGAAAATAAAAAGCTAGATCAACATGTTGAAAGAGTACTTCAAATGGCTTTACTCGAAAAAGGAGACATGGCTTTGGAGAAAAAACCAATTGATCTCATTCAAATTATTAATCAATCTATCAAAGCAAATCAACTCAAAATTGAAGCTCTTCAAGCGTCTATTACATTTAATTCTTCAGTTGATAAGGCAATAATTACAGGTGATGAATTTAGTTTACTTAATGTTTTTAATAATTTAATCGACAATAGCTTAAAATATTCCAAACCAAATTGCGAAATAAAAATCGGAATCGAAAAAGAAAATCAGTTCTATAAAATCATTATTTCTGATAATGGAATTGGAATGGATAAAAAAGAACTCCATTCAATTTTTGATAAATTTTACCGAATTCAACGAGGGAATTTACATGATGTAAAAGGATCGGGTTTAGGATTAAGCTACGTTAAATCAATAATAGAATTGCATAACGGAACAATCAATGTTAACAGCGAACTCAATAAAGGTAGTACATTCACCATTAAATTAAAGGCAAATGCAAACTAAAATATTATTGGTGGAAGACGAACATAACTTTGGAACTATTCTTAGGGATTTTTTAGCAATGAATGGTTTAAAAGTAACCTTGTGTGAGAATGGAGAAATTGGTTTGTCTGTTTTTAAAAGTGAACCATTCGATTTATGCATTATTGATGTGATGATGCCAAAAAAAGATGGTTTTACTTTGGTGAACGAAATAAAAGAAATCAATAAAAATGTTCCCATTATTTTTTTAACTGCCCGAACATTAAGAGACGATATCATTAAAGGATACAAAACAGGTGCCAATGACTATATTACCAAACCATTCGACTCTGAAGTATTACTCTATAAAATTAAAGCACTATTAAACAGAAACAATAATTCTCTTTTAGAAATTATCGAAATTTTTGAAATAAGTGGTTTTCATTTCAATTCAAAGTTACGTTCACTCAAACATAAAGATCAAGAAGTAAAATTATCTCCTAAAGAATCTGCCTTACTTAAAATGCTTTGTGAATTTAAAAATGATGTATTACCCAGAGAGAAAGCCTTAAAAGAAATTTGGAAAAACGATACCTACTTTACCGCAAGAAGTATGGATGTGTATATTGCCAAACTTAGAAAATATTTATCATCAGATTTAAATGTTGAAATAAAAAACTTACACGGCAATGGTTATAGTTTACAAACAAAAGAATAGAGTTGTAGCACACTATTTTTTTATTTATCCTGTTCTCGACTCACGCTGCGCCACCGCTAAAGCTAAGGCGATACGCGGTCGAACTGACAGAATAGCAGAGAGGGATTTTGAATTGCACTCGATTCACAAACACGACAATCGAGAACGACAAATTAAGTAGCTCAATTATCCTCCTCCGTCAGCTACGCTGCCACCTCCCCCAAGGGAGGATAGTATAACCCGAAATGCCTCTCTTAACTTTAATTCCACTTTATTAAAAAATTGTGTCTTCGTGCCTTCGTGCCAAAATTATTGCGGCTATGTTGCTAAACCGTGTCTTTGCATAATTCCTCAAAAATAAATTTTGAATCCTGTCGACATTAAAAAACCATTCGAAAGAATTGGTTTCGTTGCAAGTTTCTCCGCTACAGCACCAGTGCCCATTCCGCCCATTTCAATAAAGTACGACATATGAGCATCTTCCATTTTTCGAAGTAAAAATTCAAATCCAAACACTCCATAACCACCAATGCTATAAGATTGACTTGAAAAAGCTTTGTCTGTTATAAGCATTAATACACCTCCTTCAGCATAAACGCGGATTTGATTATTAATAATTGCTGCAGTTGTTACCACACCAAGTTTTACATTATGATAGCCACGCCAAATTGTATTGCTTCCATCATAATAATCGCACCACATATAATTTTCAGAAACTCTAAAGGCTATGGAGTTGGCAATAAAAGGTGTAGTTGCAGCCAATCCTAAACCGAAATCTTTTCCAAATTGATTAATTGAATAACCAAGCGAAAAATGATTGGCTCTTGGCTTAATTGGTTTATTTTCGGTTTGCGAATTTATAGTTAAGCTTACTATCGCAAGCATAAAAATCAAGTTGAATTTTGTTTTCATTTTTTTATTAATTTAAATTTATTGTAAAAATTATATTTTGCTTTTTAATTTTTCGTATTCACGCTCAATCGCATCCGGCTTTCTGAAAACATAAGCGTTCATAAAACTAAATAGGATGCCTACACCCCATCCGAGTGAACAGAATATTGGCCATGGGAAATTTATATCGTTTCCATCAATGCTTTTATCGCAACCGATATACCATAAAGTCCATAAAAAGGCGTTGATGATTAAATAGGATATTAAATGTCTGCGAAAACTCACGCGTTTTTTTGCAAGTTTCCAAATCTCAGTATCTCTTTCGTTATTTAAATTATTTTCCATTTTTTTATTCGCCATAACCTCGACGAAGGAGGGTTTTACTTTTTTAGATTAATATATTGTTTTAAACTCTTTACATATAATTCGAAAGCCTTGATCCCTTCAGGCGTAATCTTACAAATGGTGAGCGGATAATTATCTTTGAACTTTTTTTCAATGTGGATATAATTAGCCTCTTTCAACTTTTGTATTTGTGCACTTAAGTTTCCTGCAGTAGAATTTGTTTCTTCTTTGAGGTATGTAAATTCAGCTTCATGAACCGATACCAATAAAGAAATAACTGCGAGGCGCAACTGTGAGTGTAATATAGGATCGAGATCTTTAAACATTTTGTGATTTGTATTTAGCTCTTAATAAATGTCCTGGAATTACATAACTGCACAATAGAGCTACTGAGATAATCAATAATTGATTCATATCACCACAAAAATTTGATAAGATAGCGCAAGCAAATGAGAATAGACTACCAATAATCAATGGTTTAAAATTAAGGATGCCTCCGCAAACAAAAGTTACAAAACCATATAATACCATAAGCATAAAATAAGTAACCTTTATACCATATTGAGACATTAAAACCAAGGTTAATACCAGTGCGATTCCAAAACCACCCCACAAATAACTTAAGTATCGATCAACGTATGTTTTCACGTTTTTCTTTTTGTCTTGTCGTCTCCCATAAATAGCAGAAAAAATTCCACCCAACGGCAATAACGTTGCCCAAACATAGTTACCATACTCAAAATTTACTTTTATAGAAACATATTGAATGAGAGCGGCAGCAATTACTAACCAACCCCAAAAAATTAGTAAGAAGCCATCATCGGCTAATTTGTTTTTCGCAGTGTTAATCATTGAACTAATCACTTGCATACTTTCTGTTGGATCAAAATCTTTGTTTTCCATGTTTTTTTGTTTTATCCACCGAAACTTTAGTGTAGGTGGGTTTTATGACACAAATGTAAACTAGTTTATAATATAAACCAAATAATTATTTAAACTAAAACATAATAAATTGATTATCAATTAAATAAATTTTATTTACTTTGAAATATCTCCTTAAAATTGTAGATTTTTAATTCAATTTTTGGAAATTTAAATCCAAAACTTTGAGGTTAACATTCTCGTTTACCCTAATATGTTTTGTATTTAAACGATTATAAATAAGATATCCCGCAAAACAACCGGCTGAAATATATAAAGCTCTTGGGTCAACTCGTGCA
>JABDBZ010000093.1 GCA_013288385.1 Bacteroidota bacterium | reverse complement strand
TTTGGATTTTCATAAATCCAATGTTGAAATTTATCTATTGCTGCAATCCAAGGTAAAGTATCCATCACACTTTCTAATTGCTGACGTTTAGCACGCTTTAATTCTTCTTTGTCTTCAAAAAACACATGCCAATGTTCCATGCTAATTAATTCCATACTCATACTTGCGAGTTCTGCAATTTCACTTGGTGGCGATTTAAAATCAACTAACTCCAGATCCTTACATAAAAAAGAATGAATCGCATGGCCACCTTCATGAACCATTGTCACCAAATCACGATGCAAACCAACCGCATTCATAAAAATAAAAGGCACATCCGTTTCATATAAAGGATATTGGTAACCCCCTGGAGCCTTGCCAATTCTACTGTCTAGGTCAAGGCGTTTCATCTCATCCATTGTTTTTATACAATCACCAAAAAACGAATCTATTTTATTAAAACAAACAATTGTTTTTTCAGTTAACTCTTTTGCATTCGAAAATGGTTTCAAAGGTTCTTTGCCTTCATCATCAACTGAGGCATCCCATGGACGGTAATCTTCAAGTTTTAATTTTTCTTTTCTTACTTTATCATGTTCACGAATAAGTGGAACAGCATTTTGTTTTACTGCTTCATGAAAATTTAAACAGTCGTTAATGCTATAATCAAAACGACCAAGTTCCTCATGTTTATAATCACGGTAATTTTTAAAACCAGTATTTAAAGCAACTTGATTTCGTAATTTGATTAACTCGGTATATAAATTATTTAATACATCTTCATCTTTTGCTCGCCTGTCAGAAATTTTACGATAAACATCTTCGCGAATTCGTCTGTCTAAATTCTTTAAAAAAACAGATGCTTTTTGCAAAGTCATTTCTTCACCGTTATACGTAATGGTTTGTGCGCCGCTAATAGCGCCAAACTCCTGTTCTTTTTGTTGCAATTCGGTTTTAAGCGGAATGTTGGCTTCGCGAAATAATAAAATACTTTTTTCAACGGCACGGATATAAACAAAGTATTTTTCTTTCGGTAAATTTTTTCTGAATTCGCAAGCAATTAATTTTATGTTGAGGTCGTTGGCAATCGGAGAAATATTGGGTTCAATATTTGTTACAAAATCATTAAAGCTGTTTCTTAATTCATCACTGGCTGTATCGCAAGTCATTTTAATATAACGCCAGGCCATATCTTCACTTACAACAGAGCTAAGTTCACTTACATCCAACAACCATTTTTCCAAATCTTTTTCAGAAGAAATATTTCGTTTTAGTAATTCATCATAAAATGGTTTTAGTAAATCCCATGTAGTAACCTTAAAATCTTTTGCAATATAATTTCTTTTCATAATTATAATTTTAGTGTGCTTATTTTTCCAATGTTTTCGTAATTCTCATCCAGCCATTTAGTACAGGCAGCGTAACCCATATTCTTCAAATTCATTAAATAATCCCAGGTGGTATTGAGTTTGCTTGAAAGATTTAACTCAGAAAGATCCTGATCACCGCTGATTGAATGTAAATGAGTCTTTCTGAGTCCACCATCTAATGTAATTCCTTTTTCAACTAAACTGCATTTGAATTCGATCTGACGAATTTCATGTAACAAAGAAGAATTAAAACTAATCTCATTCATGCGATCTTTTATTTCTTCATTGCTAGTAGGAACTTTTTCTATTTTGAATGGATTGATTTGTACCAATAGAATGTCATCACAATCAACCGTATTATTGATCAATGGTTCTAAAGGTGGATTACCCATATAACCACCATCCCAATAAAATTCGCCGTCTATCTCAACCGCTTTGTAAATGTATGGTAGACATGCAGAGGCTAAAATGGTTTTTGCTGTAATTTCTGATGGCCCGAATACTTTTGCTTGACAAGTTAAAACATTGGTAGCGCAGACAAATAATTTTGGAGGTTTAATGCGCTGGAGTTCTTCAAAATCAATCAGCCCATTTAAAATTTTTTCAAGCGGATTAAAACCAAGCGGATTCAATTGAGAAGGAGAAAGATTTTCAGCGGCCATGGTAAAGAATTTATAACCTAAGGAGAAATCCATGTTTCCTTTGCTTGTCATTTTATCAAGGATAGTTGGTTGGAGAACTGATTGTTTTCCAGCTTCAGAGATTTTGTGCCAAAACTTAACTAATAAATGTTTCGCTAAATTTCTACCCCCTTTTTTTAAACCGTAAATAGTACATACTCCATTCATAGCGCCGGCACTTGTTCCACAAATACCATCTATTTCAACGCGTTCGTCATCTAATAAACGATCGAGGACTCCCCATGTATAAGCGCCGTGAGCACCACCGCCTTGCAAAGCGACATCAATTTTTTTGGTTTTCATTTAGTTCGATTTGTTTTTGATCTTCTCCAACTCTTCTATGTCTAATTGATCTTTTAATCTGTTAGTAGCTTTTTTCGCAACAATTAATTGATTGATGTGAAAAAACCGGACAGGAATATTTTCTATAATTGCTTCATCTGATAATTTGTAACATTCATTAAATTTTTCTTTCTCAAAACCACTTAAACTAGTCATGATGTCTAATTCAAATCCGGAAGGTAATGCTATTTCTGACCATCCCGGAAAAAAATCAATGGTTTCAATTTGTGGCATATCAGGCAATCCTAATTTATTTAAAGCTTTTCTTAAATTCTTTCTATTTGTAATTGTGTCTTCAATCCAAATATCTACATCTTCAGTCAGCCGAAAATGACCATTTAAAATATTTGCAAATCCTCCAACGAGAATATAATTGACAGAGTTTTTGTGAAGAGAACTAAATAACTCGACTATTTCTTCATCAAATAAATCCATTATAATTTATTAAGTGGATTGATAGTTATTTTGGCAGACTTTAGCATTCGCGCAATTCGAATAAGACGAAATAATCTTTGAAGCCTTTTTTCATGAATATTTAATTCTCTTGTCTCAGCCTTTTTCACAATGTAAAGGTAACAAAAAAGGACTTCTTTCGAAAGCCCTTTTTAAGAATAGAATAGGTTTCCTAAACCTTTATTTTTTTGTGCAACAAGAACCTGCTTTTACATCACCAACTTTACAAGTAGCTGTACATTTACCTTTTGCACATTTGTCTTTACATTCTTGTGCGGTTGTGCAACAAACAGTTTTAGTTGAAGCCATTGCACTTTTGCAAGCTTTGCCCTCGCAACCTTTTGTTTCACAATTTTTGCAGCAATCTTTATCTGTGCATTTATTTTTTTTGCACATTTCCATACATTCTTTACTGCATTTATCGGTGCAACATTTTGGTTTATCGTCGCCAAAATTTTTGAAGCTAAAGCTTAACAGGCAAACGAATGCTAATATGATATTTTTCATTTTATAAAATTTAATTAATAGTTTTTAATTTATTTTGTTCGAATAGAAATATTCGCAATGATTACTTAGGTAAAAGCAGGCGGCTTAATTAAAGAACTTAAATAGCCATCAGATAACTGGGCATCTGAGTTTAATTCAGATAGGTTAAAGGTATTCATACTTGCAATAGAAACAAGCATTTCGTTTTTTTTATCGACACCAATTATAACTGAAAAATTTAAATGATTGGATGGTAAATTTGCACAACAATTTCCTTCTTCACAACAGGAATTTTCTTTATTAGGATTTAAACAGCAATCGTCTTCTGATTGACAAGTGATATTTGTATCTTCAGACTTTTTAAGAGAAATTTGTTTTGTTGAATAAGTGAACAATAAGTTGTTCAATAGAAAACAAACGAACACGTTGGCAACAATTATAATTCTTCCTATTTTCACCTGAGATAAAGTTATGGAATCAATAGAGGAAAAACAAAAACTAATTACCTATTTAACAGAATTTATTACGCCCAAACGCAAAGTACGTTTTGATGAAGTAATGGCAAATAGAATGAATCATTTACAAATTGTTGTAGAAGATGTTCATCAAGCGCATAATGCCAGTGCAGTAATTCGGAGTTGCGATTGTTTTGGAGTGCAATACGTACATTTTATCGAAAGCAAAAACAAAATGGAAGTCAATAGTAATATTGCTTTGGGTGCCGAAGGTTGGGTAACTATTGAAATGCATAGTGATCAGGAAAATAATACAATAGCTTGTTTAAAAAATTTGAAGCAACAAGGCTTTAGAATTGTAGCAACGTCACCTCACAAAAACGATTGCACTATTGATCAATTACCGATTGATAAAAAATTGGTTCTTGTTTTCGGAACAGAGAAAGATGGAATTTCACAAGATGTAATGAATGAAGCCGATGAATTTGTGAAAATACCAATGTACGGTTTTACAGAAAGTTTTAATATTAGCGTAAGTGCGGCATTATGTATGAATGAACTCACAACTCGGATCAGGAAACAAGTGCCAAATTATCAGCTGACAGAAATTGAAAAAATTGATGTGTATTTAGAATGGTTAAAAAATAGCATCGATAAAAGCGAAGCAATTATTCAAAAGTATTTGGAGAAAAATAGTTATTAATTTTATATTTTTTCCTCTGCCTTTTTAAATTGCAAGTAAAACACAGCGCCTTTATTTTCTTCACTTTCAAACCAAATATTTGCGCCGATAGTTTCAAATATATTTTTGATCATTGCTAAACCTAAACCTGAACCGGTTGATTTGGTTGTAAAGTTAGGCGTGAAAATATTTTGTTTTAATGTCTCGGGAATACCACAACCATTGTCGGTTACAGTTATAACAAAAGTATTATTATTTTCTCTACTGTTAATCTGGATTTGAGGTTCTGATATTTCTGAAGTAGCTTGAATAGAGTTTTTAAGAAGATTATTAAACACGCGTAACATTTGTTCTCTATTTGCTAAAATTGTAATTTCGGTTGAATGAAGATCGACACTGATCTGAATATTTTTTTCTTTGGCAAATAAGTCAACCGCTGAATGAATGACTTCTGCTAAATTTATTTTCTCCAATTCACCACTAGGTAGTTTTGCGAAATTTCCAAACTCCGTTGCAATATTTGCGAGGGTATCTATTTGTTCAATAATATTATTACTTGCTTTTGTAAATCGTTCTTCAAAATCGTTCGGGTTATTTTTTATAACGTGTTGCAGATATTGAATATTTAATTTCATTGGCGTTAACGGATTCTTGATTTCATGTGCAACTTGTTTTGCCATTTCTCTCCACGCAATTTCTCTTTCGCTTTTTGCTAATAAGCCGGCACTCTTATCTAGTTTTTGGAGCATAGTATTATATTCATTAACTAAATTGCCAACTTCATCATTACTTTCCCAAACGATAGCCTCGTTTTTACTACCTAAAGAAACTAAAGCCATTTGTTGTTTCAAAATCCGCAACGGTAAAGTGATATAACCTGATAAAATTAAACCCGAAAGAATACTAATAATAAAAAGAATAACGTACACATTTATCAAGGTGCTAATAATGCCTGAAAGCTCAATAATTAAAACACTTTGTTTCCCAAAATATGGCAAGTTTAAATAACCTAAGAGTTTTTTATTCGCATTATAAATAGGAGCATATAGCGAAGAATAATTTAAATTACCGGCTTTATCTTTTGTACAATAAACAGAAATTAAATCGTTTTTTAAATTCGCAAAAGCTACCGCATTTAAAAAAGGCGCAGCTAGTCCGAGCTCATATAAGCGGGGCTGACTAGAAATATATAATATACCTGTATGATCGAATATGCTTATTTCACTATTAAATACATATGCATATTTTTTTATGGTGAGATCAATTAATTCTTTTGGAATATCGCTTAATGTATCACTGTTTTGTAATAAACCCGACAGCTCACTTAAAATGGTATTTGATTTTTCTTGTAATTGCTTTTCGTTATCCCTATCAAACTGATCAGAAACTAATTTGCTGGAAGTAATACCAACTGCTGTAATTGAAAGGAGTAATAATAAAATAACAGTTGTTTGAACACGTCTTGTTAACGAAGATGTTTGCGAACGTTCAGAAAAAAACAATAAATAAGCAAGGTGACTAATGTAAGTAATGAAAGAAAAGAAAAGAAATAAATATGAATTGTAGGTAAAGTAATAACCTGCGTTTTTAATTTTTGTTGAGATAATCACAGTCGAATTTTCATCCGGGTATAAAAAATGATGATTGTACGTACTTCTTGTTTTATTAAGCTTTGTTGAATCGTTTAAATAAACCGGATAACTAAAATCGCC
>JABDBZ010000092.1 GCA_013288385.1 Bacteroidota bacterium | reverse complement strand
AAATTGAGATTACAGGTAATCGTGAAATTAAATTATTAAATATTTCACCTGGTTTACAACATTCTGGTAAAGAAGAATTGGAAAAGCAATTAGTGCAAACTTTAAACAAAGCTATTCAACAGGCAAATAATTTAAACGAAGAAGAAATGAAAAAAGCGGCGAGTGGTATGTTGCCGGGATTGGGTTAAGCAAAACGCAATAGAAGCTACCTTTGCTGAGGCTCCGGCAGGCAGGGGCACACGACGCGGATCTTTATAATTTAAAAGAATCAATAACAAATATTTTAAATGAAGAAGTCACTCGTTAATGAGTGACTTCTTTTTATTTCGGTTATATAAAACGAATTAATTTTTAATAATAATTTTCTTTGCGATCACACTATTTTTAAGTGAAACTTTTACAAAGTATAAACCATTTGTTTCGTTGTTAAGTTTAATATCTTTATTTAAACTGCCATTATAAAGATCAGCTTTTATTTCATAAACAAGAGAACCGGTGATATTATAGATCTGAATTTTTGCATTCTCATCATCTTTTAATCCGTCCATTTTTAATGCAAATTCACCCGTTGACGGATTAGGATAAACAAAGAAATTATTTTCACTTACTAAAAAGTTATTTTTTAAACCAAGAGAAATTGATTGTGGTAATTCAACATTTACATAAGCGAAACTCATTGGCGATGATGTCCGCGTGATGCTATATGAGGCGCAAGTAGAGGCTGTTCCACCACAAGAGACACTTACAGTTAAACAAATAGTATATAAACCAGTTGGTGTATATTGATGCGAGGTTATTAAAGAATTACTTGTTGTATTATCGCCCCAACTCCAGGTTGCTGAAGCTACATTCCAGGGATAGGCAGGTGTTGCGATCCAGTAACCCGGACTAGATGTTGGTGTAAGTGTAAAGTTAGCATTGGCTACACATGGCACGTTTGTAATGGTTACTGTATTAATAACGCTATCCGCACAATTTAAATTATTTGGATCTTGAACAACCAAAGCAACATAATAAATTCCAGCATTTACATAGGTATGCGATTGTAAACTACTTCCTGTTATATTATTGCCATCACCAAAATCCCAATAATAAGTCATGTTTGAATTTGTACCTGTTGATGTTGAGGCAAAGTTAACCAAACCTGCAGAGCCATTTGTATGCGAAAAAGAAGCATTTAAATTACACGTATTTGAATTTACTGTAATAATTTGTGAAACGGAAGCACTACAAATTGGAGCTGATGTTGAGGTATTAGTGACTAAAAGAGTAACCGTATATGTGCCATTATTAAAAAGATTGGAAGTTGGATCGACTGAACTAAAAAGTGTATTGTTGCTATACCAATCGAAAGTTGAAGAAACATTTGTTCCGGTTGATGTGCTTGTAAAAGTTACTAGTCCGTTACCGGCCTGCGTAAATACAAAATTTGGAACCAAACCACAAGGAAGATTGCTTACTAAAACAAAAGTAGTTATGCTATAAGAACAACCAACGTTGTTTGTTGCAACTAACTGAACCGGATAATTCCCATTAGCGGTATAAGTATGTGAACTTGTAATTCCGCTTCCGGTATTTGAATCGCCATAATTCCAAGCATAAGTTGTTCCAACCACAGTGCCAGATGAAGTACTTGCAAAATTAACTAAGCCGTTAGCGCCATTTGTATAACTAAAACTGGTGATTAATTGACAGGTAGGCGTAATTGCTGTTGTTATACTTATAGTTTGAGAAATGGAAGCCGTGCAACTTGGTACTGTGGATGAAATACCAAGGATTACCGTAAAAATGCCGTTTGATGTATAGGTGTGTGCAATGGTTTGGCCATTTCCATATTGGTTGTCTCCAAAGTCCCAAAAATACGTAGTACTTGCAGACGTATTTGTTGAAGTGCTTTGAAAAGAAACATTTCCGTTTGCATTTAAAGTATGAGAAAAATTAGCTGCGCATTGTGCGTTAACTTTTTGGATGCCCATTAAAAGGCAAAGTGCTAATACATATTTAATTTTTGTAAATGTTTTTATCATGTGTGTAGTTTTTAAATTAGATAAACATTTTTTTAAAGGTTTAATTCATTTTCTTATTAATACTGTACGCTACTTACGGCTTAATAGTTGGGTGTAAACGACAAATTTTAAATCATAAACTGTTAATTTGGAGATAAATCGCTTATCTATCACCTCAATTATAGACCCTTGCATAAAATTAAATAAAAAAGCGAAGAGTATATTTACCCTTCGCTTTTTTTAATAAAAGTTATTTAGATTAATCTTTTAAAATAATCTTTTTTGTTATTACTGCAGAACCTGATTCAACTTTTACAAAATAAATACCGGGTGCTTGATTTAATTTTACAGTATGATTCAAATTTCCATATTCAATATTGCCAATGCTTTCGTAAATAAGTGCGCCTGTGATATTATACACTTTTATCTTAGCACTTTCTTCGTTTAAGCCTATCAAACTTATTTCAAACTTACCGTTAGTTGGATTAGGATAAACAAAGAAATTATTATCAGTAATAATAGTTTGCTGTTTTATTCCTGTTGTTATAGATTGAGATGGAGGCATCACAACACTAACATAAGCCATACTTAATGCTGAAGATGTTCTGGTAATAGTGTATGTAGCACATGATGATGATGAGCTTGCAGCGCAGGAAACACTAACGGTTAAACAAATGTTATACAATCCTGTTGGAGAATAGGTATGCGCAGTTATAAGCTGGTTACTCGTTGTATTATCTCCCCAGCTCCATTGAGCCCAAATAACGTTATAAGGATAGATTGGCGTTGCTTGCCAAACGCCAGGACTTAACATGGTCAGAGTGAAGTTTGAATTTGCTACACAAGGTGCACTTGTTACATTAACGGGAATTGAAACACTATCATGACACGATAAAGCATTAGATTCTTGCACCGATAAAGATGGATAATAATAACCCGCATTTGAATAGGTATGTGAGTGCGGACCAACGCCGGTTGTATTAAATCCATCTCCGAAATCCCAATAATAAGTTGTATTTGCACTTGTGCCTGTACACGCCGAAGCAAAAGTTACTAAACCATTAGACCCTTGGGTAAATGTATAACTTGATTGTAAATTACATGTATTGTTTGAAACAGTAATAACTTGCGATGCTGTATTTGCACATGGTGTTGTGCTATAATTATTATTTACTCCTAAAGTAATTGTATGAGTTCCATTTGTAAAATTACCGGAAGCAGAATTTGAAGAACCAAAAGGTATACCATCTCTATACCAATTATAAAGGGCAATTGCAGAAGTTCCGGTAGATGTACTTATGAAATTAGCATTACCATTTGCCTGTAGCGTATAATTAAAATTTGCAGCTAAACCACAAGGATAAGTATTTATTGGAATATTGATATATGTATAACTGTTGCAATTATTACCATTGTCTACAAAAAGTGTTGCGTTAAAAAAATTATTACTTGCATAAGTATGCGAAGTTGTAATTCCTGTACCACTTGTATTATCACCAAAATTCCAAGAATAAGTTGTACTTGAAATTGTGTTTGTTGAAGTGCTTTCAAAATTTACCAAGCCATTTGCGCTTTGAGTGTAAGTAAAATTTGCTTGTACCAAACACGTTGGTGTTGGTGCATTTGTTATTTGTACTGTTTGATTTGTAGTAACGCTGCAAGAGGGCGGTGTAAACAAAACGAGCGTTACATTATATACGCCATTTGCTGTGTAATTGTGACTTGCAGTAACACCACCACCACTACTGTTATCGCCATAAAGCCATTGATAGTTTGAGCTTGATGTTGTACCTGTAGATGTACTTGTAAAAGTTACATTTCCATTAGCGTTTGTGCTAAATGTAAAATTAGGCACACATTGTGCATTTACTTTAAAGCTCAATCCGATGAGAATAAAAGCTATAAATAATGTTTTAAGGTGAGTAAAGATTTTGCTCATATGTTTTATTTTGATGATTAAAATTAGAGTTTTAATTGTTAAATAAAGAATTGTAATGAAAGAAAAGTGGCAAAAAGAATGATTTTAACAAGTATTAAAGATCAATCGTTGGATTATTCCTCTGCCATTACCGAAATCTCAACATGTGCACCCTTTGGTAAAGCCGCTACCTGAATCGTTTCACGGGCAGGCGGATCAATTGAAAAATATGTTTTGTAAACTTCGTTGATCTGATTGAACTTTTTTAGATCGGTGGTGTAAATTGTCGCTTTCACAACCTGATCCATTTTTAAACCTGATGCTTCTATAATTGCTTTGATGTTTTCCAACACTTGTTTGCATTCTACTTCAATGGATGTAGTGTCTAATTTTCCTTGAGGTGTCATTGCAATTTGTCCGGATACATAAAGCATATGTCCGGTTTTAATGGCTTGGCTATACGGACCAATTGGCGCATATGCCGATTTAGTCAATATAATTTCTCTTTTGCTTTTTGTGATAAAAGCAAATAGCAACACCGAAAGTGAAATGAACAATCCTATTTTCTGAATTTTATTTTCCAACTGGAGGAGGTGAACTAGAAATTGCTGTTAAACCTTTTACTAATAAATCTAAATCATACAAGTTTGTATACACACTTGGTGTTACGCGAATACCATTTATTTTTTCTAATACAATGGGTGTTGTATGAATTTTATATTTATCATACAATCTACTTTCAATATCATTTGCTTTCCAATTCTCTAAACCAAAATTTGCAAGCGCACATGAATATTGTGGTTTTAAAGATGTACATACTTGTGCACCTTTTAATTTCACCGCTTTCTCTACCCAGTAATTTTTTAAATAACGTAAACGCGCTTCTTTTCTTTTTGCACCAATTACATTATGAAAATCAACTGCCGCGCCAATTGCCATTTCTGCAGCCATGTTACGTGTTCCTAAATTTTCAAATTTGCGAATATCTTCGCTCTCAGGATATGGAGCAGAAAGCAAAGGCCAAATATTTTTTATTTTATCTTTCTTAATATAAAGTAAGCCGCTTCCGAACGGTGCGCATAACCATTTGTGTAAAGACGCCGCTAAATAATCGGCACCAGTATCTTCTAATTTAAAATCAAATTGCCCAAACGAATGCGCTGCATCAACAATTACTTCAGCACCTTTTGCATGAGCCATATCTGCAATTGCTTTTACAGGCACAATATTACCACTCCAATTGATCATGTGTGTTACATAAACAACTTTTGTTTTGGATGTCATTGCTTTTGCATAGAGATCAACAATTGTTTTATCGTCTTCTGTTGGCTGCGGAATATCAATCCAAACTAATTTAATGCCTTCTCTTTTTTCACGTTGCTTCCAGGCATTCATCATATTTGGATAATCGTATTTACTTAATACAACTTCATCGCCCGCTTTTAAATTCATACCGAAAATTACAGTGTTCAATCCTTCGGTCGAATTACGATTAATGCAAATTTCTTCTGTAGAAACGCCTGCAAGGTCTGCTAATTTTTGACGTAAACCTTCTCTCCCTTGATCTAAAATACGCCACATAAAATACGATGGTGCTTCGTTACAATATTGGTAAAAACGAATGTGCGCATCTTGCACGACTTTTGGTTGCGGACTAACGCCGCCATTATTTAAGTTGATCACATTTGGCGACACCGTAAAACTTTCACGCACCCAACCCCAAAAATCTTCATCTTCGGCAGCGGCTTCTGCACTCATGTTTTCTACACGGTTAACCTGACTTTCTAATTCAGCGGCAAATGTTTTATTAATGGCTGATAAAAAACTTAAACTTCCAAGTGTGCCGGCTGAGGCTAACATAAAACGACGACGATCCATGATAATAATTTTTATTAAAGATAGGGAAATTAAAGGAAATGAAAAATGGGGTTGGAGAAATGTGGTGACTGGTACCTGTGCGATATTACTACCAGCAGTGAACATATAGATTTGAGTTGTTGGTTAGTCTGTAGAAATTGTCGCTTAATTTTCGTACTTTTAATTTGATTTAATGTCTGATTTGCAGGAAATAACCAATATTTTGAGAGAACGGTTTAAGGTTTATGAAGCAAATAGCGAACGCCAAGAAATCGTCTATAAATATTTAATTGAAGAATTAGAATCTGGAAACGATATTTCGCATCAAGGATACAAATATTTGTGTTGGTTGGAGTTTAATAATAGTTTAAAGTTTCCATCGAAAATTAGCAAACCATTTATCCCTAAAGTGTTTTATTTGTCTGTCAATGAATTTGAAATGAAATTTTGTAAAAGTGAGAAAAGGAGAGAGATTTATTCTGACTATATAGATTATTTG
>JABDBZ010000091.1 GCA_013288385.1 Bacteroidota bacterium | reverse complement strand
GTAGTAATACCGGCAGTGGCTCTGTAAGTTGGTTTGATTATGTTAATACGCAGCTAATAAAAGATAACGATTGTGTTGCTTTAAATTTATTTACAACCGGGGGTAGAGAAAAGAAAAGTGGTAAACCTAAAATACACTATCAATCATCTGGTGCAAATATTAATTGCGTAGTAACAAACACGCATATAAATAATGATCATATCGATGAGGAAAAGGCGAAACTTTCTACATATAAAACAATGGGCGCATCACTTGACGAAAACGATACTTTTATAGCAGAAACTTGCAAAGCTATAAATTTTGAAAATTGGGTTTCAATTAGAAACATTTCTGATTTGCCAAGAAGCTCTAATCCCGATCAATACACCACTTATCAATTTTGTTCATCAATAAACGGCGCTTATGCAGTTTGGGCATTTATTATGGGACACTAATTATAAAACAGATTAAGACTTATTCTTGCTAAAGCATCAGTAATAATTCGTCAAACTTTTTGAATGAAAGCAATTATAAATTTAAAAACATAACACAAAAATGAAAAAAATCAAACACATCATGCTGATTGTTGTTCTGACAATAATCACATTACAAATCGAAGCACAAACATGTGCAAGCCCTATTCAATTACCAAATAGGGGTGACCAGTGGCCGAGCCTTGATTCCTTCGCTACAAGTGAAAAATGGTTGAAGTTTACAGCAGATACAAACAAACTAATAATCACTTCACATATATTCGGTTATAGTCTAGGTACATATGATATTATTATATACGAAAATAATTGTGCTACTCTTCCTCTAGTAACAACAACAACTTCGGTATCCGGAGAAACACTTACAATTACAACCCCAACGCTGGTTGTAGGAAATGATTATCTCATAAAACTTGTGAATAGTTCTGGTGCCTATATGAAATATTATCTCCAAAAATTTTATACCACATTCCCTACCTATACTTTAGGTTGTTCTACGGTCACCGCTAGCCTTCCTGGTAATTGCGAACTCGTATGTAATGGAAGTTTTGAAGGTTATAATCAAGTGTATAACTTTGATGGTGGTATTTACGAAGGCTGGGTTCAAAACTGGGGATCTCCTACATGGGGAACAGCAGATTACTATAATGCTGTGCTTCCCGTTGCATTCCCCAATGCTGGATATGGAGTTCCATGTAATTCTGCGATTTATTCTTCTGCTTATTCTGGATCAGCTTATGCAGGGATTATTGTTCATCAGAGTACAAGTTTATATAATTCGGAGTATTTAGAAACAAAATTAACCTCTACATTACAGGCGGGTAAAGTTTATGAGATATCTTTTCAAGCTAAAAGAGCTCCTGGAGGATACATACCTGTTGAAGAAATAGGCATTTTTTTGACAACTGCTCAAATCACCAACACAATTCCAATTGGTAATACCTCACCTATTACTAATTACACATACGCTGCTTCAACAACCAATTACACACTTTTGAATGATTTTAATAATTGGCAAAAAGTATCATTCACCTACACAAGCTTAGGGGGAGAACAGTTTTTAACGATAGGTAAAACCAATACACTTCTTCCTGCACCAACAGTTTCACCTGGACCATCTAACTCATTATGTGTTTATCAAACCCCCCCTAATAATAATCCCTCAGCTTGGGCATACCTTTTAATTGACGAAGTAAGTTGTAAAGAAAACACATCCCCTGCAACATTTACTCTCCCCACAATAATGTGTCAAGCACAAACCTTAAATCTTAATTCTACAGCAACACCAACGGGTGGTTCATTTTATGGAACTAATATCACATATAGTGCAGGGGTTTGGTATTTTAATGCTGCACAAAATACACCGCCAAACACATATACAATAGTTTATACGTACACCGCAGGAACTACATGTGTACAAACATTAACCATTACCGCACTTACAACTATTCTATCAGTAACGCCTACAGCAAGTTTCACTTTACCTACACCTATATGTCAAACTCAAACTATTAATCTCAACGCTGCAGTCACTGCCACGGGTGGTTCATTTTCCGGGACTGGTGTTACATCTAGTTCTGGTAATTATTATTTTAATGCTGCGCAAAATACACCTCCCGGTACATATACACTTGTTTATGCATATACCGAAGGAACAGTCTGTCCGACAACAGTCACTATCGCTGCTCAAATAACTATTCAAAATACAGTTGACATAAATGTTTCAGCTAGTAACTATGTTATATGTACAAACCTTTCTCAAAGTACCTCAACTTTGAATGTTAGTACAAGTTATACGGGATCACTCACATATACATGGCAACCTGGAAGCAGCAGTGGAAATAGTCTCGCTATAAGTCCTTCGTCAAGTAGTATATATACTGTTTCTGCAATTTATTTAGGTTGTGTAAATTCATCCACCATTGCAATTACAGTCAACTCCGCGTGTTGCACATCAACAGTAACCGCTTTCAATGCGAATTCTTTTACAACTAGCACTTCATATGTTACAGCACCTCTTGTATTTAATAATGATGTAGTTATTCCTTCGGGGGTCAGCGTAACATTTTATAATACTGAGTTTTTATTTGCTCCTAATGTAAAAATTACCATACAACCCGGAGGAGATTTGGCAATTCTAAGTTGTCATTTATATGGCTGTAGTGATATGTGGCAAGGAATCGTTTTAGAAGACGGGGCTTCGATGGAAATGTTTCACCTGGGAACCACATATAATGACAATCTATTTGAAGATGCAATTACTGGAATTGATGTATCGAGTCATACAACATCAACTTTAACCGGATTTGGAGATATTCTTGATATTTCATACACAACCTTCAATAGAAATTATATTGCAATCAATGTTTACAATTACCAGAGGAATCAAAGTGTATATCCTTTCGATATACATGATAACGTCTTTACTAGCCGCACAATAACTTTTACGCCAACCAGTTGGCCGACTTGTACAACTACAGGAACAAGTATGAGAACCGCTTCCAGTTCAACACTAGGATTAGCCCCACCTTATTTGTTGCAAAGTTTTCCAATTGCCAATTTAAAAAATCCTTACAGTGCTCAATCAGCTCAAAAAGGAATTCAGTTAAATACTGTTGGAACTACACTTGGTACTTATTCATTTAATCCTATTCAAATAGGAAGGACAACAAATGCAAGTGATTACAATATATTTGATGCTTTAGGACAAGGTATTGAAGCAACCAACTGTAATTTATTAAGTTTAAATAATGTGTTTCAGAATACGCAACAATTTACTGTTTCCATACCTAATCCACCATACTCCTATCTTTTTGGAGGAAATGGTATAAGAGATATTATCGGAAATGATTTTAATGCAGAATTGAGTTTGTCTGCTAACATAAATGATCCTAATTATGGAAATAGATTTTATGATTGCCATTATGGTGTAAATTGTGATAAGGTTTATTCTTTTGATTGTAAGTATGCAACTTTCAGAAGTACACAAAGTAATACCAATACAACCACAGTTGCTCCAGGTAATACAGGTATTTCCTTAAGAACAAACCGTATGTTTTATAATATTTGGAACAGTAATATTGCAAACATCAATACAGCAATTAATATTCCTTTGAGTTTAAGTACGTATACTTACGGATCTTCATCTTCAGGTTATGGAATTTATGCAGGAAGTATAGAAATTAAAGATAATTATATTGGTGCCCAGATAAATCCTACAACAACTATTGGCAACGAATACGTCAATAAAGCAGTAAGTATTTCCTTGCCAATGACAAACTTATTAAGCACCTACACAAATACAGATTTTGTTATTGTTACCAATACTTTAAACAATGTATATAGAGGTATCGATATTAATGGAATAAGTAAAACTACTTTTCCAGCAACAATAAATGATAACACAATAACTCTACAGGAGGACAATGCATTTTATGTGAATCAAAATGCAATTAAATTATCAAACAACTCAGCGGGTTTAACAAAAACGAATACACTCTCTGCGGTTTCTACAACAAATCAATATGTTTCCTTGCTTTTTGAAACATATAATGTAACAGGAACAACAACCTGCAATGATTTAAGTAATAGCTATCAGGGTTTTGTTTTTGATAATACAAATTTAGCAGCTATTTGGGCAGGTAATTCGATGCAAACAAATTCTATTGGCTTGGTATTAAGCAATAATGGATCTATTGGGACGCAAGGGAATAGTACACATCCAATAGATAATGCATGGAACGGGAGTTGGACTAGTGCAAACTGCACATATGTAGACGGAAACAGCAATGCATCGACTTCCAAATTATATGTTCAATTCGGTTCACCATGGACACCGACAAATAATGGAAGTATTTTTCCTTCTGCATCTTATAATCAAGCCGGAAATCTTAATCTTGCGACAGGAGCTTATTCTTGTGCAACTCCGGTAACTAGTACAATTATTTCTAATTTAATAATGCCATTGGATTCAGTAACAGATGCGAATTATATTTACATAGCAAATACAAACTCTTACCGCTTTTTAATGGATCATGATAGTATTAGAAATAGTGATTCTACATATATATACTTTTGTGAAGCTTTTAGTGGCACAACTATTGATGTTTTAAAACAGGTTGAAAATGCTTTTTGCATTGGAGACTTTACAACAGCTTATGATCTGAATTCTACTATTTTTGCAACAAACGCGGTTGAATACTATTATCAAGCTTTTTATACTTTGTATTATAATTATGAAACCAATAATTTCTCCTATTACGATAGTTTATATTATCTCGCTAATGCTTGTCCTGGTTATTATGGACCGGCAATTTATCAAGGGCGCGCCTTATATAACTACATTTATTCAGGAGCATTTAATTTTTCTGATGGATGCGGTGGCGGAGGTGGTTTAGGTAGAGCACAAAATACACCAGGTAGTAAAACAATTTCTAATGCGACCAAAACATGGGATTGCACTTTGTTTCCAAATCCAGCAAATAATTTTGTAACTTTAGTAAGTAAGAATCGGAATGAAAACTTGATAATCGAGGTAAGTGATCTGAATGGTAAAATACTCTTAAATAAAAACATCCGAACGGATGATGGTTATTCAGGTAATTTGGATCTTGACTTAAGTAACGGTATGTATTTTGTGAAAATAACGAATTCGAAAAATGAAAAAACAATTAAAAAACTGGTTATTTCAAAATAACATTTTTAATTACACTAAAACCTGCAAGCATATTTTATTGCTTGTAGGTTTTTTGTTTTTCATGAGTTTTGGAAAAGCTCAACAAATTGCCAATTATATAAATAATGGAGGTTTTGAGGAATGTGCAAATTGTTCAAGTTTTAATTTTTCTTACAAAGCTAGGTATTGGGACGCAATTGACACAACTCAGTTTGGTGGACAGCTTATGAGTACAATGAATCCTATAAATAATGTTCCAACTAGTAGTTATACTTATCAATGGCCAAGGCACGGAAACAGTTTTTTAATTGGGACGGAATTTTTACCAGCATGTACTCAGAATTGTGTTGGTTATCCAAGAAACAAATTAAAACAAACCTTAATAGCTGGTAAGGTCTATTGTTTTACAATGCATGTAAATTTATCAAACCAAGCCACTTATGGAATAGATGCGTTGGGTGCATATTTTGGAGACACCAGTACAGATACCATTCATTATTGCTCTCTCCCAATTAATTATCTCACACCTCAAATTCAAAATCCTGTTGGTAACATTATTACCGATACTCTCAATTGGACTAAAATATCAGGTACCTATACAGCAAACGGAAATGAAAAGTATGTTATGCTTGGAAATTTTACACCAACAGCAAACGTAAACAAAGCATTAACAAATCCTGCTAATCTTCCTGCTATAGGAAGTGATTATTCATATGATGATATTTCACTTATTGACATCAATCTTCCAGCATACGCTGGTCCTGATTTATGGTGCATCCCAGGAGATAGTGTTTTCATTGGTCGGCAACCTGATGTTGGTATTGATGAAGATTGTATGTGGTATAAATTACCTAACGCAACAACAGCTATTGATACAGTTGCAGGCTTATGGGTAAAACCAAATACAACAACAACTTATATAGTAAAGCAAGATATTTGTGGCGTAATTAAATGGGACACGGTTACTGTATTTCAAAGTGCCACAGGAATTAATCAATTAGGAATTATAAGTGATGAGTTGAAGATTTACCCAATCCCAACAAAAGATGAACTAACTATTAATTTTACTACTGAGAATCCAAATAATTTTAATTCACTTAAAATAGTTAATAGTATAGGTCAACTTATTCGTGAGGACGAAATAACGTTTGTAAACAATAAAGCAATTTTAAAAACAAACGAGTTACCAAACGGAGTTTACAGTTTTATTTTAAGAGATAAAAATAATTTGCAAATAAATAAGCGGTTTGTGATCGCG
>JABDBZ010000090.1:6381-6467 GCA_013288385.1 Bacteroidota bacterium | reverse complement strand
GCCACGTGAAGTAAGTATTGCATCCAATTTTTCGAAGAACATAAAACTGAATACACCTATTGTTTCTGCAGCAATGGATACTGTTA
>JABDBZ010000090.1:0-6371 GCA_013288385.1 Bacteroidota bacterium | reverse complement strand
CCTTCCTGAGCTATTGCTATTGCCAATTTATGTTCCGTAACAGTATCCATTGCTGCAGAAACAATAGGTGTATTACATAAAAACATGTCTATTGAAGATCACGCGTTACAAGTTCGTAAAGTAAAACGAAGTGAAAGCGGCATGATCCTTGACCCCGTTACTCTTCAAGAAAACGCTACCATTGGTGACGCTATAAACATGATGAAGGATAATAAAATTGGTGGCATTCCTGTAGTAGATAAACAAAACAGATTAATTGGTATTGTAACAAACAGAGATTTACGTTTTGAGAAAAATTTGAAGAAGCCTGTGATACAGATCATGACTAAGCGTAAAGACATTATTACAGCACAAAATGGAATTAATTTAAAACAAGCAGAAGAAATTTTGCAGTTTAATAAAATTGAGAAACTTCCGATATTAGATAAGAAAGATAAACTTGTTGGTTTAATAACATACAAAGACATTATTAAAATTAAAGTCAATCCAAACGCAGCCAAAGATTCAATGGGTCGTTTGCGAGTAGCTGCTGCAGTTGGTGTTACAGCAGATACAATGGAGCGTGTAGATGCTTTAGTTGCTGCCGGAGTTGATGCGATTATTATTGATACAGCACATGGACATAGCAAAGGTGTAATTGCAAAATTAAAAGAAGTAAAAAAGAAACATAAAAATATTGATGTAATTGTTGGCAATATTGCTACTGGCAAAGCCGCACTAGATCTATACAAGGCAGGTGCTGATGCCGTTAAAGTTGGTATTGGTCCAGGCTCTATTTGTACCACACGTATTATCGCGGGTGTTGGTGTCCCCCAATTAACAGCCATTTTAGAAGTAGCAGATGCTTTGAAAGGGAAAAATTGCCC
The DNA here is from genome assembly GCA_013288385.1 of Bacteroidota bacterium. Taxonomy (GTDB): domain Bacteria; phylum Bacteroidota; class Bacteroidia; order B-17B0; family Aurantibacillaceae; genus Aurantibacillus. The sequence continues at coordinate 5,505 of JABDBZ010000090.1, read as the reverse complement.
AATAATTGCTGATGGTGGAATACGTTTTACCGGCGATATTGTAAAAGCAATTGCTGCTGGTGCAGGTACGGTAATGATGGGCGGAATGTTTGCCGGTACTGAAGAAAGTCCGGGTGAAACAATTATTTTTGAGGGTCGAAAATTTAAATCATATCGTGGTATGGGTTCATTGGAAGCTATGCAAAAAGGTAGCAAGGATCGTTATTTTCAAGATGCTGAGGATGATATTAAGAAACTAGTACCTGAAGGAATTAGTGGACGAGTGCCATACAAAAGTGCGTTGTCTGAAATTGTTTATCAATTAATTGGTGGTTTGCGTGCAGGGATGGGATACACAGGTGCAAAAAATATTCAGGCACTTCAAAAAGCAAAATTCATCAGAATAACTGCCGCAGGTGTAAAAGAAAGTCATCCTCATGACGTTGTTATAACAAGAGAAGCTCCGAATTATAGTCGATGATGTTTCTGGTCTGAGGTTTCTAGTTTGAAGTTCTAAACGTACCGCCCAAAACCCAGAATAACATACAGAACATTGAACAAGAAACTAGAAACAGATTAGCACACACAGAACTTGAAACTTTAAACTAAAAACATAAATAACAAACACAGCTCTTTACACACAGAACTTTAAACCTTTAACATTAAACTTGAAACTGAAAAAAGATGGTATTACCAATAGTCGTATATGGCGATCCGGTTCTAAGAAAAGTAGCCATTGATATTGAAAAAAATTATCCGGGTTTAACTCAATTAATCAAGGATATGTTCGAAACCATGTATGAAGCAAGTGGCGTTGGCTTGGCTGCTCCTCAAATTGGAAAACCAATTCGTTTATTTATTGTAGATACTCAACCTTTTGTTGATAATGATGATGACGATGAAGACGATGAGTTTACACCTGAGGAGAGAAAAGAATTAGAAGCATTTAAAAAAGTTTTTATCAATGCACGTATTATTAATGAAGATGGTGAAGAATGGAAATTTAAAGAAGGCTGTTTGAGTATACCTAAAATACGTGAGGATGTTGAACGAAAACCAAATATTAAAATTGAATATTTAGATGAACATTTTGTGAAACATACCGAAAGCTATACGGGACTTATAGCACGTGTTATACAGCATGAATACGACCACATCGAAGGTGTTTTATTTACAGATAAAGTTAGTCCTTTCAAAAGAAAAATGATCTCAGGTAAACTATCTGATATTAGCAAAGGAAAAATTAGTGCCGATTATAAAATAAAAGTTTTTAAACCTAAAAAATAATCATGCGTTACTTACTCATTTTGGCTTTACCTATATTATTGGAGGCTTGCCAGCCTAATAATGAAAAGGAAAGAGAAGTAATTGTATTAACAAAAAAAGACACTCCATCTACTCTTGCGAAAAAAGATAGTGTTTTAACTCACGATTGTAAAGTGCTTTTTAGGCAAGCCAAAACAATGGACAGTACCATTTTAAAGCAATTAGATTTAAATATTGATCTTGCCAACAAAGCCATTCGTGCTTTTACAGACTTTGCTTTTTATTGCGAAAGTGATAGTTTAAGTCCGGTTTACTTAATAAAATCAGCTCAAATTGCTATTTCTATTAAAAATGGCAATCAGGCCAAAATTGTTCTTGAAAGATGCATTAGCAACTATCCCAAGTTTAAGAACAAACCTGCCGCCTTATTTCTTTTGGCTCAGTTATATGACGAGCAAAGCTTGTTAAATAATGAAGAAGAAGCCAAGAAAATATATGAACAATTGATTTTTGATTACCCCAAATCAGAATGGGCTAAAAACGCCAAGGGAGCCCTGCAATTGCTTGGTAAAACAGATCAGCAGATCATTAACGAATTCAATAAAAAGCCACAAAAATAAAATCTAAATTATTTAAATTTGTAAGTAAGATTTTGCTTTAATCTTTCTGAAATTATTTGTAACTTAGATCAAATATTTTCCAAATGAAAAAATTTATACTATTAGGTTTATTGGTTAGCTTAACTTTATCTTTCAAATTAAAAGCACAGTTAACCTATAAAGATGTTGCGGGTATTTTTTATGCGCGTTGCACTAGCTGCCATCATGCAGGCGCAAACCACTATTCTTATCAGAATTATGCAGGTGTATTTGCGAATAGAAATTTAATCCAAAACGATTTAAATATTAATAAAATGCCACCTTGGAAGGCTGATACAACTTATAGTCGTTTTGAACATGAACGTTTAATTAGTGCACAAGAAAAATCAGATATTTTAAATTGGATTGCAACTGGTGCTACAAAAGGTGATACAACTCTTGCTCCGGCAGAACCTGTTTACCCACCAAAATATCAATTGGTAGGTAATGCAGACCTTAGTTTAACTATTCCAACTTTTTCAAGTTTTGCTTCAACTCAAGACATTTATGTTTGTTTTTCTTTACCAACTAATTTAACTCAAACCAGAATTGTAAGAGCTTATGAAGTTGTACCCGGAGATGCAACAATTGTTCATCACGCTGTAATTACTGCTGATTCTACAGGTATGTCAACTTCCGATCTATCGGGAGCGTGTATAAACCAACCGGGTAATATTGGATTGGGAACTTACGCACCCGGTTCAAAAGCAAAAATATTTCCAAGTCAAGCACCATTAAAATTAGGTGTTACTTTAAAAGCGGGATCAAATGTAATTATGCAAATCCATTATCCGAAAGGAACATATGGAAAAGCGGATAGCACTAAAATTCGTTTATATTTTTATCCTCCGGGAGAAACAGGTGTGAGAGAATTATACATGACAACGCCTCTTCAAAATTGGAGCATGAGTATTCCGGCAAATACTACAAGAACATTTACTGCAACTTATCCAACAGCTCCTGCAACATTTACGTCTGCTGTATCATTGTACGGTGTTTTTCCTCATTCACATGTTATTGCTCAAGGCATGTTACTTTATGCTGTTAATCCTGGAATTGACACTATTCCATTGATTAGAATCAATGATTGGGATTTTAATTGGCAAGATTTTTACATTTATAAAAACTTACTCAAACTTCCTATAGGGTACCGTATATTTGCACAACACATTTACAATAATACAACCAGTAACCTAAACAATCCTCACAACCCTCCTATTGCCGTAAATGCAGGTTTAAGCACAACAGACGAAATGCTGTTTGATGGAATTATGGCAACGGATTATCAAACAGGTGATGAATTAATTGACATGCAAGCAATAGTTGATGCAGATACTTTATACGCTACAGGCGTGAAGCAAAACTATTTAAGCACTATTAATATCAGAGCGCAAGCTTATCCTAACCCTTTTACAAATGAAGTAAAAATAAAATATTTGATTGGCGAGTCGATGCCAATAAATATTGAGATCACAGATGTTTTAGGGAAAACGATTTTATCTCAAAGCGAAGGTAAAAAAGATGCAGGTATGAATGAATTTAATTGGAGCGGTAAAAACAAAAACGGACAAGCAGTTCCAAATGGTATTTACTTCTATAATATTAAGGCTGGTAATCATTCTTTTAAAGATAAGATCATTAAACAAGATTAGTTATATGATGCGTAGAAAAACGCTTCTGGAATTATTAACGAATAAAAAGTCCCGCAATAGCGGGACTTTTTATTCGTAATTCATATTAGAAAATTACCGATCATCATCTACTTCATAAACTAAATTGAATTTTAAGAATGGAATGAGTAACTTTAATCACATTATTTTAAAACACTTTCGAAATGAAAACTACATTAACTATCAAAAAAATATTTACAGCAGTACTTCTGTTGTTTATCACTCAAACTACATTATTTGCTCAGGAATTAAAGAGTCCCAAAATGACCGCCGAAGGAAAAAACGTAAAGGTAACGTATGGACAACCTTCTAAACGGGGAAGAGTAATTTTTGGTGAATTGGTACCTTATGGTGAAGTTTGGAGAACCGGCGCTAATGAAGCAACTGAAATCACTTTCGCTAAAAATGTGATGATCGATAAAAAAGAAATTAAAGCTGGGACTTATACGCTTTTCACTATTCCTCAAAAAGACAAATGGACAATTATTTTAAATTCTAAATTAAAACAATGGGGCGCTTATGAGTATGATAAAATAAAAGCTAATGACGTTTTAAAAACACAGGTAAGTGTAAAGAAAATTGCATCTGAAGAAAAACTTACTTATTCATTTAAAGATGCATCTGATGGAACAGTTTTAACTATTGCCTGGGACGAGGTTTCTGTAGAATTACCGATAAGCTTTAAATAGTTTTTTTTCTGCGCTTTTTACTATTAAACTAAAGCCGCCTTTCGACTCCGCTCAAGGTGCTATATACCCTTGTGTAATTACATGCGATAGCTAAGTAATCTAACATGGTATGAGATTGCTTAATAGTACCTCCCCACAATAACGAAAACTTCACTTCGCAATTTCCTTTAGTGCTTTTACTAAACTATCTAACTCTTGAGTTGTTGTATAAACATTTGGAGTAATGCGACAACCTTGCACGCCTTTACCGTCAATAGCTACAGTGTAGATAGTATATTTCTTTAAAAGAGTTTCTGCTAAGTCGAATGGTTTTATTCCTTTTACACCAACATTCGCTATAGCGCATGAACGATTAATATCTTCAGGCGTATTTAAAATAATATTTGGTAGATTTCTCACTTGTTTGGTCCAATAATTTTGCAAATAACGTAAGCGATCTTCTTTTCTCTTCGAACCAATTTTAGTGTAATATGCAATCGCATTTTCAATAGCAAGATCAGTATGAACAGGAATAGTACCTGTATGGTTCAAACGGGAAATATCATCTTGTTTACGATCAGCTTCTGCAAATAAAGGCCAAACTTTAGATATATTATCTTTTTTTACATATAGGAAACCTGCACCTAAAGGAACAGTTAACCATTTGTGTAAACTACAACCATAGTAATCACAATTGAGATCACTTAATTTAAAATCGAGATGTGCGAAAGCATGTGCACCGTCAACCATCACCGGAACTCCTTTACTATGTGCCATATCACAAATTTTTTTGACTGGTAATATTTGTCCGGTAATATTTACCATATGACAGATCATCAAAATTTTTGTTTTTGAAGTAATGGCATTTGCATATAGTTCTATAATTTCTTCATCTGATTTTGGATTAATTGGAATATTAATAGTTTTCTTAACCATTCCATATCGTTTACTTACCTGCGTAAACATATCCAACATGGCACCATAATCTTGTTCAGCCATCACTGCCTCATCACCGGCTTTCCAATCAATTCCGGAAATAATCATGTCCAATGATTCAGTTGTGTTTCGAGTAATAATTAATTCTTCTTTTGTACAACCGGCTAATTCAGCCAATTTAGACGCAACACGATTTTTATTTTCATATTGAACAGTACGCATATAATAAGCACCTTGCAAATTCACATCTTTAATATGTTTCATATAAGCCGCAAGTAATTCGGTTGGTTGAATACAATAATAACCATTTTCTAAGTTTATGTATTCGCTTTTTAATTTAAATCCTTT
>JABDBZ010000089.1:5779-6508 GCA_013288385.1 Bacteroidota bacterium | reverse complement strand
TTCCATTGCAGCAGTTGCGGCAGCTTGAATAGAATCTTGAATTCTTTTTGCAGTTTCTTCCATTTTAGCTTTTTCTTCTTTAGAAGGACCACAAGATACCATAGTAACCATTACAGCTACTGCGATTAATGATAATACTTTTTTCATAATAAGTGTTTTTAATTTGTTAATGATTAAACATTAATATCCCATATGAAAAGAAGTAACCCCAAAAAAGGAATTAATTTCAAATTAAATCATAAAACGCTGATAATCAAAGAAATAAAATTATATAAATAAATAATTATTTTCTTAAAGCGCAATAAAAGAGTGTGTTTGGGGACAAAAGACATAAAATATGTTTAATGGAGCTAATACACAAGCCTTTGCGAAGTCTGGAAACAAAACGTATCAATTTTTGGGTTACCTTTAAATAAATTAAGTATTAAAATTAAAGGCGCTTATGTTAAAACCTAAAGTGAATTTTACCGACAATGATTTTATTGAAGGTTTGAAACATGGAGATGATTCGGTTTTAAAAGCGCTTTATAAGAAGTATTATAATCTCGTTCTTAAACTTGTTGTAAGTAACAATGGTTCTTCTGAAGCCGCTCAAGATGTTTATCAAGAAACGATTATCATCTTGTTTGAGAAATGCAAAGACCCTGAGTTTAAATTAAATTGCCAATTACAAACTTATGTGTATTCAGTTGCACGTAATATTTGGTTAAAGCAATTGAAAAAGCATGG
>JABDBZ010000089.1:0-5769 GCA_013288385.1 Bacteroidota bacterium | reverse complement strand
TTAAAGGACATTTGAAAAAAGAAGAAAGCATTGATAAAGTTTATAAAAGTTTGGAAGAACTTGGCGAACCATGTGCAAGCTTGATAAAAGATTTTTATATCAAGAAAATGAATATGGATCAGATCTCTGAAAAATTTGGTTATACAAATTCAGATAACGCCAAAAACCAGAAATATAAATGCTTGCAACGTTTAAAAAGATTATTTTTTGACAATTTTACATTAGTAGATTAAAAATGAGAACAGTGGATTTGTTTGATGATTACCTGGAAGGAAAGCTGAACATGGAAGAGCTTGCTGAGTTTGAATTGCGTTTAATAAGCGATCCAATTTTTCAAAAAGCATTTGAAGAACATAAAACGCTTATTAGCATTCTCAACACCAGCAATGAACGCCAGGTTTTAAAAAATAAATTAAAACATATTCATTCAGTTGAATTTGGAAAAGAAGCTAAGATCATTTCTATTAATAAGCCTGAAAAATTAACAAAGAGGATCGGTAAAACATTTGTTGTTGCTGCGAGTGCTGCTGTAATTGCTGTAATATCTACCATTGCATTATTAAGCACGGGTGGTTATTTATTGAAAAAACAAAAGAGCGAGATTACTGATTTAAAATTAGAAGTAACCGGTTTAAAATATTCTCAGAATGCAATTGTAAAAAAATTAAATTCTAAAGAAGATAAAGTAACATTTGCTGCTGCTAATTTGGAGGGATCTGCTTTTGCTATTAATAATAACGGTTATGTTTTAACCAGTTGGCATATGGTGAATGGCGCCGATAGCATCTTTATCCAAAACAATTCAACAGAACGCGCATTAACTAAAATCATTTTTAATGATCCGGTTTTAGATATTGCTGTTTTAAAAATTGAGAATACTGAGTTGAGTAAAAATTGGCAAGTGCCATTTTCTTTCAATAGTAAATCGGCTGAAGTTGGTGAAGAAGTATATACATTGGGTTTCCCGCGTAAGGATATTGTTTATGGTGAAGGTTCGTTGAGCTCGTTAAGCGGTTATTTTAATGATACATTAATGTATCAAGTTTCTATTCCGGTTAATCCGGGTAATAGTGGTGGACCATTACTAGATGCACAAGGAAATATTATTGGCGTTATTCGCGGTAAGATCTCTTCATCAGAAGGAACAGGTTTTGCAATCAAATCAACCGAAATTATCCGTTCTATTGCTGCTGTTGAAGGAGATAGTGTTAAGTCAGAACTTATTTTAAACAACAACCGATCCCCACTTAAAAAATTAAAAAGAAGTGAGCAGATCAAACGTATAAATCCATATGTGTTCAACGTATTGGTTTATAAAAACAATTAATTTTTTGGATGTTTGTGTGGAAAGCGCTTACACATTGCATCTGTACTATAAATAACTAATCATTTAAAAATTTATTTATGAAAACAATTAGCAAAATATACTTGCTTGGGCTTGGTATTGTCTTAATGCAAGGTTGTGGTAGAGAACGTGAGTCAAAAGCTATAGCAAGTTCACCAGAAGCCGACAAGTTAAAATCTGAAGAACAAGTAGCAGGTAATTCCGCATCAAAGGAAACTGAAAGCGCCGATACAACAAAAATGAATTTTATTCCTTCTTCTGCTTCAAAAATTGGGAAGATAGATTCAATCAAAAAATTTATTCGTACGGCGGATATTAAATTCAAAGTAAAAAATGTTGAGCGATCAACTTATAGAATTGAAGATATCGTTAATCACTTCGATGGCTTTGTTATAAATACTCATTTAAATTGTCGCGTAAATTATACCGAATCATATAGAATAAAAGAAGATTCGGTTATGCAACGTATGCATTATGTAGTAGAAAACAACATGACTTTCAGGGTTCCGAAAACTTTACTTGACACCACTCTGAAACAAATTGTTTCACAAATAGATTTTCTAGATTATAGAATTATTAAAGCGGAAGACGTAAGTTTTGCAGCTCTTAGAAATAAACTAAGCAAGAAACGATTTGCGAAATATGATGAACGTGTAACAAATGCAATTAATACTAACAAAACAAAAAACATTTTAAATGCTGAGAATAGCTTGTTGTCAACTCAAGAGCAAGCTGATGAAAATGAGGTTGCAAATTTGGAGCTTAATGATAAAGTTGAATATAGCACCGTACAACTATTAATTTATCAGGATGAAAAAACTAAAAGGGATATTATTTTCTCTGAAGAAAAACAACCATCTTATAAACCATCGTTTGGTAAAGAATTTTCTGAAAGCATTTCATTTGGATGGCAAGTTATAGAATTCATTGTCCTACTTATCATAAAGCTATGGCCGATTATTTTAATTGCTTTAGGAATTTATGTTTTGGTAAAGCGATTAAGAAAAAAAGAAAAAGTAATTATTTAGTTGCAAAAGCAATACTTGCAATTGAAACTTTAATTCCCTCAACCTCTTTTAATGCTTGCCAAACCGCTTCAATTGTGGCGCCTGTAGTTACCACATCATCTACTAATAAAATGTGTTTGTTCTTAAATGTTTCGAAAGAACTAAGAGCAAACACATTTTTCACGTTTTCCCAACGTTCATATTTTCTTTTTTTAGTTTGAGTTGATGTTTCTGTTTCGCGAAGTAATGTTATAGTATCTAATGCAATTTCGCTTTTATCAGAAATTCCTTTTGCGAAACATTCACTTTGATTATAACCTCTTGTTTCTAATTTATTTTGGTGTAAAGGAACCGGAACAATGAAATCAATACTATTAAAGAAGCTTTTAGAATTCAAATCTCCATAAAGCGTCTCGCCCAAAAAGCATCCTAAAGCTTGTTGATTTTCGTATTTTAAAGCATGCAATAATTTTTGAACCTTGCCCTGTTTCTCAAATACGTAAAGACTTGTGGCATTAACCAATGGCATTCTTCCGCTCAAAGCTTGAATGATAGGGTTGTTTGGATCTTGGTGATAATTGCTTTTGGGAAGCGAAATCAAACAAGTATTACACATAAAAGATTCGTGTTTGTATAACAAGCCATCGCAGGCTTCACAGAAGCGAGGATAAATTAATGACAAGAAATCGTTAATAAGTGCCATTTTAGTGTGGCGAAAGTAGTATAAATAGTTATTAATTTTACTTAAAATAATAAAATGACTCAGGAAGAATCAAAATCAAAAAAGCGCGGTATTTTTTTATGGATCTTCATTGCTTTGTTGATGGGAACAAACGGCTATACAATTTGGCTTTTGATGCAAGAGAAAAATAAAGTTGCTGAACAGATTATAAAGATTGAAACTGTGTATGTTGAAAAGGAAACTATTCAAAACGATCTTGCGACTTTGATGAAAGATTATGAAGGTCTGCAAACCAATAACAAAGCTATACAAGCTGATATTGAATTAAAAAAAGTACGCATTGCCGAATTAATGGAAGAAGCAAAAAAACATAAAGGTGATGCTTACATAATCGCTAAACTTAAAAAGGAGACTGAAACATTACGTGAAATCATGAAACATTATGTTTACACAATTGATTCGTTAAATACATTAAACCAAACGTTAGTTGCTGACAAAAAAAAGGTGTTAAAACAATTAGGAGAAGAAAAAGAAAAACAAAATGTATTGAATCAGGAAAAAGAAGAATTAAAAACGACAATTGCTAAAGGCAGTATTTTAAGTTGTTTTAATGTTACGGCTAAAGGCGTTTATTTTAAAAAAGGTGGTAAAAAGGAAGTGGAAACAAATAAAGCACGTAAGGCAACAAAAATAAAAATAGGCTTTAGTTTAGGAGAAAATAAAATTGCAAAAGCCGGGGAAAAGTCAGTTTACATTCGAATCATAACGCCTGATGGTAAGGAGATGGCGAAGAGTTATGACGATAGTTATAAATTTATATTTAACAAAAGTAATGGCTATTATGCAGGTAAAGAAACTGTTAATTATGCGAATGTTGAAATGAGTGCCGTAACCTATTGTGAGGGTCAAAGTGAAATGGTGCCTGGCAATTACATTATTGAAATTACCTGCGATGGTGCGGTTATTGGGAATACAAATCTAAAATTAGATTAGCATTTTCTTAAAATAAAAAGCAGAATAAATTCAATCTTTTCCTTACATTTATCTTCCTATTTCTAACTAAAAAGGTAAATATAAATGGAGACTCTATTATCAATCAAAAACACGGCATTAACAAACAAACACATTGCGCTAGGTGCGAAAATGGTGCCATTTGCAGGATATAATATGCCTGTTTCTTATTCTGGTTTAAATGAAGAACACTTAACTGTTAGAAATGGCGTTGGTGTATTTGATGTAAGTCATATGGGTGAGTTCAGAATAAAAGGTGAAAAAGCTTTGGATCTTATACAGCTTGTGACTTCTAACGATGCATCTAAATTAACGGATGGCAAAATACAATACTCTTGTTTACCAAATGATAAAGGTGGAATAGTAGATGACCTTTTGGTTTATCGCTTTAAAGCGGATGAATATTATTTAATTGTGAACGCTTCTAATATTGAAAAAGATTGGAATTGGATTAAGAAACATAATACAATGGGCGCCGAAATGCTTGATCTGTCAGAGAAAACAAGTTTGCTCGCAGTGCAAGGACCAAAAGCAATCAAAGCTTTGCAAAAGCTAACAAAGGTTGATCTATCGAAAATGGAATACTATACATTTACTGTAGATACAATGGCAGGAATTGATTATGTTATTATTTCTAATACAGGCTATACGGGTGCTGGCGGTTTTGAAATTTATGTACCTAATGAACATGCTGAAAAAATGTGGGACGCAATTTTTGAAGCAGGAAAAGAATTTGATATCAAACCAATTGGTTTAGGAGCTCGTGATACATTGCGTTTAGAGATGGGTTTTTGTTTATACGGAAATGATATTGACGATACAACATCACCAATTGAAGCAGGCTTAGGATGGATAACTAAATTTACAAAAGACTTTGTGAATCGTGCGCAAATTGAAGCACAAAAAACAAATGGCGTTTCAAAAAAACTAATTGGTTTCGAAATGATTGATAGAGGAATTCCTCGTCACGATTATATAATTACTGATGCAAAAGGAAATCTAATTGGTAAAGTAACTTCTGGAACTCAATCACCAAGTCTCAACAAAGCAATTGGAATGGGATATGTGAAAACAGAATTTGCAAAACCAGATTCGGAAATTTTTATTTCAATTAGAGATAAAGCTATTAAAGCAAAAGTTACCAAATTACCATTTTTAGCAAAACCTTAAAAAATGCCTGAGGTAGAAGTTTGTTTTTCTCCTAATGTATATCCATTGTTTCACAAAAGCGATGCTATTGTGGTTGTGATAGATGTTTTAAGAGCAACATCAGCAATTACAACTGCATTTTATAATGGCGTGGCAAAAATGATTCCTGTTGCAACCATTGAAGAAGCATTAGAGTATAAAAATAAAGGAATGATTGTTGCCGCAGAACGCGATGGAGAAATTGTGGAAGGCTTTGATTTAGGGAATAGTCCTTTTGGTTACATGAACAAAAAAGTAAAAGGCAAAACAATAGCTATTACTACAACCAACGGTACACAGGCAATTGAAGCTGCCAAACAAGCAGAAAAAATAATTATTGGAAGTTTTTTGAATTTAGATGTGATGATTGAATATTTAAAAGCGGAAAAAAAAGATGTTCTTCTTTTATGTGCTGGATGGAAAAATAAATTTAATTTGGAAGACACATTATTTGCCGGAGCTGTTGCAGATGCACTTGTGAGTAAATATGGATTCAAAACTTCTTGCGATTCAACAATTGCAGCCGGACAGTTATA
>JABDBZ010000088.1 GCA_013288385.1 Bacteroidota bacterium | reverse complement strand
TCTTTTTTTGTTTCGGTTGAGCGATTAAACAATCCTAAACTGATAGGGAAACCCGTGTTAGTTGGTGGCACAAGCGATCGTGGTGTAGTAGCGTCTTGCAGTTATGAAGCACGAGCTTATGGTATTCATTCTGCCATGCCTATGCGAATGGCGCGCCAACTTTGTCCGGATGCAATTATTGTGCGTGGAGATACCGGTCAATACAGTAAATATTCAAATGATATCACAAATATTATTCACGAAAGTGTGCCTTTGTATGAAAAAACATCTATCGATGAATTTTACATTGATCTCACCGGTATGGATCGTTTTTTTGGTTGTTATAAATTAGCATTAGAACTTCGTCAGAAAATAATTAGCAATACCGGCTTACCTATTTCCTTCGCGATGTCATCTAACAAAACAGTTTCAAAAGTTGGCACAGGAGAAGCTAAACCAAATGGAGAAAAAAGAATTCCTTTTGGTACAGAGAAAACATTTTTAGCACCGCTCTCTGTAAAAAAAATTCCGATGGTTGGTGATAAAACCTATCAACTTTTGCGCAGCATGGGAGTAATGTGGATTCGTACTTTGCAAGAAATGCCAATTGAATTAATGGAACAGGTGCTTGGGCAAAATGGTACTTCAATTTGGAGAAAAGCAAACGGTATTGATAATTCTCCTATTGAGGCTTACTCAGAACAAAAGTCAATGTCGACCGAGCAAACTTTTGAGCGAGATACTATTGACGTAAAAGCATTGAAGGCTTTGTTGGCTGGTATGACAGAAAAGTTAGCTTATGATTTGCGAAATCAGGAAAAATTAACTGCTTGTGTAACGGTTAAAATAAGATATTCTGATTTTAATACGTACACACAACAAATGCGGATTCCATACACATCATTAGATCATGTGCTCATCGAAAAAGTGCAAGAACTTTTTGATAAGTTATATCAAAAGCGAATGCTCATTCGTTTAGTTGGCATAAAATTTAGTCATTTAGTGCAAGGCAGTTACCAATACAATTTATTTGATGATAGCCTTGAGCAATTACAATTGATGCAAGCTATGGATCACATCCGTAAACGTTTTGGTAAAAATGCTGTTTCACGAGCGGTTGGTTTAAATATGAGAGATAATGAATTTAATCCGTTTAATGGTGTTAAGCGAGGAGAGAATGGATTGATTGCTACATTGCCCCAAGACAAAAGCCATCAAGTATCACAAGAAGTAAGAAATGGTGAGGAAGAGTTTAGTGAAGTGTGAACTTGATGTTCCAAATTGGAATATCAATTTGAAGAAGTAATTATTTAATAAGTAAAGTCGAAGAGAAAGAAATTACGATAAAGCGTCATCCTGAGCCTTTCGACTTCGCTCAAGATAAACTTAGTCGAAGGGCGACTTAAAAGAAAATTATTATGTCATTATATCTATACATATTAAAATGTTCGGATAACTCTTATTACACTGGAGTTACAAATGATTTAGAAAAACGGATTATTCAGCATCAAACCGGTTTGAAAAAAAAGATTGCTATACATTTTATAAGAGACCTGTTGATTTAGTGTTTAGTGAACTTTTTATTGATAAAAGACTATGTATTGAATGGGAGAAAAAACTTAAAAAATGGACAAGAAAAAAGAAAGAGGCTTTGATAAATGGAAGATTTGATGATCTAAAAGAATTGTCTGAATGTAAAAATGAAACACACTTTTCAAATCATATAAAAAACTAGTAGTCTGATCGCCGTACTTCGACTCCGCTCAGTATGACGATCTGTTGGCTTTTCAGTTATATAATATGTGTAAAGCGAAAATATAAAATTAAATCACCAAGAAGCATCATCCTGAGCCTTTCGACTCTAGTTTATACTGAGCGAAGTCGAAGTACTCAAGATAAACTTAGTCGAAGGGCGAGTAAAAAACTGGAAAAATTATTTTCAGCCTGAATGCCTGCGTGAGCGATTGAAGTGGAAAGCCTCCTTCGACTGTCGCTCAGGACAGGCGAGGAGCTTGAAACGGAAAGCGCGACCCCGCCCTAAAAATTAAATAGTACGGAAATTAAATAGCGGGGGCACGCCCTAAAAGTAAAGATAAAAAAACATAATGGACTCTGCTTAGTATGATGATCAACAATGCTCCTTAACTGCCATACATATTATAGCTTTTGCTACGGCACTTTGTCGGTTGACGAACTTTTGCGTGAAGCCAAACGTAACGGACACTCAAGCTTCGTCATCACAGACATCAATAATACATCTGCCTGTATGGATTTTTTGCGTACTGCAAAAGCAAACGGCATTAAACCAATTATCGGTATCGATTTCAGAAATGGTGCAAAACAACAATATGTTGGTATTGCAATTAACAACGATGGTTTTAAAGAACTAAACGACCATCTCTCTCAACATTTACATAATAATAGTTTTTTTGAATCAGAAGCGCCACCATTTAATAATGCATATGTTATTTATCCGCTAAAAAATTATACCGGACAAACACTTCGTGACAATGAATTTATTGGCCTGTCCATCAAAGAACTCAATAGCATGGCATTTACAGCCGCGCAAAAAAAAACAAAACAGTTTGTGGCTTTACAACCTGTAACTTTTTTAAGCAAAAAATATTTTAATGCGCATCGTTTATTGCGCGCCATTGATACAAATAATCTATTGAGTAAATTATCCCCCGACGAACAAGCTCATCCTGATGAGATTTTATATTCACATCAGGAAATCTATGATGCTTATATATCTTATCCAAATATTATTTCAAACACAATCAATATTTTAAATACTTGTGAACTCGATTTTGAATTCGGAAAATTCGCAAGCAAAAATTTAAAATTTTATACCACATCATTAGCCGATGATATTGAGCTGCTCAAAAGTAAATGTTTAGAAGGCTTAAATTATAGATATAAAAATCCTTCTCCCGAGGTTTTAAAACGTTTGGACAAAGAATTAGATATTATTCGCGAAATGAAATTCTCTTCCTATTTTTTAATTAACTGGGATATTATTAAATATGCGCAAAATAAAAATTATTATTACGTTGGTCGAGGTAGCGGTGCCAACAGCATTGTAGCTTATTTATTACGTATCACCGATGTGGATCCTATTGAACTCGATCTATATTTTGAACGTTTTATTAATGCGTCGCGTAGCAATCCACCTGATTTTGATATTGATTTTTCGTGGACAGATCGCGATGATATTACACGTTATATTTTTGATCGATTTGGAAAAGAACGAACAGCTTTGCTTGGTGCGTATAATACGTTTCAAAAAGATGCAGTTGTTCGCGAACTGGGTAAAGTATTTGGTTTACCCTTAGGTGAGATAGATAAGTTGCAAAAAAATTCTGACCTAAAAGATTTGGACGAAATTGGAAAATTAGTTTTAAAATATAGTCATCTCATCAAAGGCTTTCCCAGTCATTTAAGCGTTCATTCGAGCGGTATTATTATTTCGCAAGAACCAATCACAACATACACGGCTACAAATATGCCACCAAAAGGTTATCCAACTACTCAATTTAGTATGCTCGAGGCAGAAGATGTTGGTTTATATAAATTTGATATTTTAAGTCAACGCGGTTTAGCAAAAATAAAAGATGCACTTAGCATTATTAAAGAAAATAAAAATGTAGAATTAGATCTTCATAATATTTCCGAATTCAAAGAAGATGAAAAAATAAAAGAATTATTACGTGAAGGAAAAACCATTGGCTGTTTTTATGTGGAGTCACCAGCAATGCGTATGCTACTTTCTAAATTACGAGCCGATGATTATTTACGTTTAGTAGCTGCGAGTTCTATTATTCGTCCGGGTGTTTCAAAAAGTGGCATGATGCGTGAATATATTTTACGTTATCGCAATGAAGAATTAAGAAATAAAGCGCGTGAAGCTTTACCTGAATTATACGATATGCTGCAAGAGACCTATGGTGTAATGGTATATCAGGAGGATGTGATAAGAGTTGCACATTTTTTTGCCGGATTATCTTTGCAAGAAGCAGATTATTTACGGCGCGGTATGAGTTGGAAATTTAAACAACGAAACGAATTTGATTTAGTGAAACAAAAGTTTTTTGACAATTGTATTCAAAAAGGACATGACAGAAATTTGATAATAAAAATTTGGGAACAAATAGAAAGCTTCGCCAACTTCGCTTTTTCAAAAGGACATTCAGCAAGCTATGCGGTTGAAAGTTATCAAGCATTATATTTAAAAGCATATCATCCGTTAGAATATATGGTAGCAACTTTAAATAATGGTGGTGGTTTTTATCGGATGGAATTATATTTGCACGAAGCCCGTTTACATAAAGCTAATATAGAATTACCGTGCATAAATAACAGCAGTAATATTTGTGAAATAAAAGATGATCTTATTTATTTGAGTTTGGCCATGATCAACGAGATCGAACAACAAACAGTTGTAGATGTATTAAAAGAAAGAAATGAAAATGGTACTTTTAAAGATGTAAACGACTTTTTAAAACGAGTTCATATCTCCGTTGAACAAATGCGTTTATTGGTTCGTACCGGAACTTTTCGTTTTACAGGAAAAAATAAAAAAGAATTATTGTGGGAGATCCACGCTTTAATTTCACCGGGAAAGAAAAAAGAAAATGAGCTCTTTGAACTAAAACCTAAAACATGGCAATTTCCAAATTTGACTTCATCCGAAATCGACGAAGCATTTGATGAAATTGAATTACTTGGTTTTTCATTACTCTCTCCGTTTAAATTATTGAAAGATAAATTACCAAGTAAATTGGTAGCAAACGATTTAAAATCGCATCTCAATAAAGAAGTTACGATTGCTGGTTACCTCGTTAACGTTAAATCAACTTACACCAGCAAAGGCGAAAAAATGTATTTCGGAACGTTTACCGATTTAAATGGTGCCTGGTTAGATACTGTTCATTTTCCACCTTCTGCCAGAGCATATCCTTTTATTGGCCCGGGTTGTTATGTGATGAAAGGAAAAGTGATGGAAGAATATGATTTCATCAGCATTGAAGTGAGTACTATGAAACGCATGCCAGTTATAGATCGTGAACGTATGCCGGGGCTTAGCCACTGCATCATTGAACAATCATAAAGTTAATTATGATTTTAAGAATAATAAACATATCTTTAATTATACATTTTTAAAACAGATTTTCTTAAGAATCATATTATAGTTTTGCTTAAATAAATTAAAAATAAAAACATGAAAAATTGGATGATTATTTTTGCTTTGAGCCTCGGATTTGGTTCGGCATTCGCACAAAAATTAAAAGAAGCAGAAGTACCCGCTGTTATAAAAGAGAATTTTAATAAGCAGTTTCCAAACACGAAAGTAGATCAATGGGAAAAAGAAGGAGTGAATTATGAAGCCGAATTTCACATAAATAAAGTAGAGAATAGCATTACTTTCAATACCAACGGAGTGATGACAGAAATGGAAACTGAAATACAAGTATACGAATTACCAAAAAAAGTTTCAGAGTATGTTGAAAAAAATTTAGCAGGTAAAAAAATAAAAGAAGCATCACGCATTACTGATGCAACTGGAGTAGGTTTTTATGAAGCCGAAATAGATGGCGCTGATTATATGTTCGATGATAACGGTAGTTTTATCAAAAAGATAACTGAAGCCAAAGAGGACAAAAAATAACAGAAGAAGTACTTAAATGAGCGGAATGGTTTTAAAATCATTCCGTTTTTTTATGATTTGATTTTAAAACTCTCCAAGATAAAACAGAAAGTAGCGCTCCAATAAATGGTGCCGTCAAGTAAATCCATAAATGTTCTAAATGTCCTGATACAATTGCTGGTGCTAAAGAACGAACCGGATTCATAGATGCGCCACAAATTGGTCCGGCGAACATGGCTTCCAATAATACAACCGATCCAATTGCAATTCCCGCAAACATGCCTTGTTCTTTACTACCTTTCGCGACCTGAAAAATAACGAGCATTAAAATAAAAGTGAGAATTAATTCTAAAATAAAAGATTGCATTGGTGAACCGGAAGGAAGTGTTGTGCCAAGCAATTGATTTAAAGGAAAAAGTAATTTGAGAATTAAGCTTGCGATAAAAGCACCCAAAGTCTGACTAAATATATAAGGAATAACTTCTTTCGTTGGAAATTCTTTGGAGACCCAAAAAGCGAACGTAACAGCAGGGTTTAAATGTGCGCCTGAAATTTCTCCGAGTGAATAAATCATTGCTGCAACAATTAACCCAAAAGTAATTGCAATGCCAACATGGGTAATTGCTCCAGTACTCTCCTGATTAATAATAATTGCACCTGTACCGCAAAAAACAAGTGCAAATGTTCCAATCATTTCTGCTAAATATTTTTTCATAAATTTTCTTCCACAAATTTTTTGCAATACACTTTAATCATTTCTCTCACTCTTCTGAATTCATTCATCACTTGCTCTTCTGTTCCAACTGCTTTTGCTGGATCAGGAAAGTTTTCGTGAAATTTTTTAGCCCTTGAAGGAAAGTAAGGACAATTCTCTTTCGCATGATCGCAAACAGTAATTACAAAGTCGAAATCTATATTTTTATATTCAGCAACACTATTTGATGTTTGTTGCGAAATATCAATTCCGTCTTCTTTCATAATGGCAATTGCTTTTGGATTTACACCATGTGTTTCTATTCCCGCAC
>JABDBZ010000087.1 GCA_013288385.1 Bacteroidota bacterium | reverse complement strand
ACTTATTGATTTGGAAAATAACCAAACTATTGAGTTAAATCCAAATGAAGGCGTGACTATTTCAAAAGGTGTAATGCACCGCCCACGTGCTCCGAAAAAAACAGTGATGTTAATGGTTGAAACAAGTGCTATACAACCAACAGGTGATTAATTTATTTAAAAAGATACCATGAAAAGATTAAAGTTTTTTATACTGTTGAATATATTAGTGACTTTTATTTATAGTCAAAACACGAACAAAGCGTTTCAAAATTTCGCCGGTATTCAGGATAGTTTGTGTGTACAAGCTTATGAAAAAAAAGATGATAAAAAGTATGATAAATTATTGAAGGAATTTCAATTGAAGTATGACAAGCTTAATGCATCTGATAAAAAAGATTTTTCTTCACAGCTTATAAATCTCTATTATAATTTTTGTTGTTTGTACTCGCTTCAAAATAATAAAATACAAGCTCTAAATTATTTTGAAAAATGTATAAAGCTTGGTTATAGAGATTACAAACACACAATAGAGGATACAGATTTGGACAATATTAGAAACGAAGACAAATTTAAAAACCTGAGTAAACAAATTCGTGCAGTTGGTGATTATACTTATATTTTAAACAGGGCAGAAAAATATAATCTGAATGACAATCGTGCTTTTCCTAAATTTACTTATCAGTCAGCAGATAATGTAAATCTTACTGCACTTAGAAAAGCATTTAATTTAGATTCGGTTGCGGGAACAGGAAATGACATTACAAAAATTTTAAATCTGATGCATTGGATTCATAATTTGGTGCCACATGATGGGGGTCACGAAAACCCGACGGTAAAAAATGCAATGAATATGATCGTAGTTTGCAAAAAAGAAAAACGAGGTTTGAATTGCAGAGGACTTTCTACAGTATTAAACGAATGTTATTTATCGCTTGGTATTAAATCACGATTTATAACCTGCATGCCAAAAGATAGTTTGCAAGTTGATGATGACTGCCATGTGATAGATATGGTATATTCCATTTCACTTAAAAAATGGTTATGGATAGACCCAAGTTTTGATGCTTATGTGATGAATGAGAACGGTGAACTATTAAGCATTGAAGAAGTAAGGGAACGGTTAATAAAAAATAAACCGTTGATTTTAAATCCGGATGCAAATTGGAATCATATTTCATCGCAAACAAAAGAACATTATTTGTTTTATTATATGTCGAAAAATTTATACAAACTCGAATGTCCAATTAACAGTGAATACGATACTGAAACACCTGTTGCCGGAAAAAAAATAGTGAGTGTTGAACTTTTACCTTTAGATTATTATAAACAAACGCCAGACAAAACGGAAGAAACAAGCAAAAGTAGCGGTGCAGTTTATGTTACATATAAAACAAATAATCCCACTTTGTTTTGGCAAACGCCGCAAAACTAATTGCAATGCAACAAAAACCAAAAGCGATTTTTAGTTGGAGCGGCGGAAAAGATTCTGCCTATTGTTTGCACAAAGTTTTATCAGAAAATTTATTTGATGTAAAGTATTTACTTACTACAGTTAACCATCAATTCAAAAGAGTATCCATGCATGGTGTGAGAGAAGAGTTACTTGATGCACAAGCAGAGTCAATTGGGGTTCCACTTTTAAAAGTTTGGGTGAAAGAAGGAACGAATGATGAGTATGAAAAACAAATGAATGAGATTTTGTTGAAAGCAAAGGAAGAAGGAATTGAGCACGTGATTTTCGGGGACATTTTTTTTGGAAGACTTAAGAATTTACCGTGAAAATAATTTGGCTAAAATTGAAATGAAAGCAGTTTTTCCTCTTTGGAAAATGGATACTAAATTTCTCATTAACGATTTTCTAGCACAAAATTTTAAAACAATTATTTGCTGCACTAATGATGGTTATTTAAATGAAGATTGGGTTGGAAAAGAAATTGATAAATCATTTATTGAACAATTACCCAAAGAAGTTGATGCTTGTGGAGAAAATGGTGAGTACCATACTTTTTGTTATGAAGGTCCTATTTTTAAAAAGAAAATTAATTTTAAGATCGGAGAAAAAACATACAGGCCTTTAGAAATTAAAACAACTGACGATTCGGTTTGTAGTTCAAATAGTGTTACTAAGGGCTTTTGGTTTGTGGATTTTTTGGCATTGAAATAGGAGTTTAAAATGAATGACGTAAAGTAGAAGTCACCTGGTAACTGCATCTATTCCATAAGTGCAATTTTTTCCTTTGTATAACTCTTCATATTCTGTCCGCAAATAGGCACATTAAAGAAAAATTGAGTCCCGCTGCCCTCAGTGCTTTCCACCCAAATCTTTCCATCGTTCATTTCTACAAAATCTTTGCAAAGCTTTAAGCCAAGGCCAGAACCTTTTTCTTGCATTAGCCCTGGCATTGAAAGTGCTATATTGCCTGTCGCAAAAATGGTTTTAAGATCTGAAACAGCAATACCCTTGCCGGAATCACTGATGATAATGGTTACAAATTCATCATGCTGCTCGTAGCCGATAGCAATGCTTCCCCCATTCGGTGTGTATTTAATGGCGTTTGAAATCAGGTTGCGGATCACGCAGCAAAAAAGATCCGGATCAGCGTTAATAAAAACATCATCCGGAATAGTCTTCTTAAATACGATTTCTTTTTGCCTCAAAAAGGTTTCATACATAAACGTAGTTTCGGAGATCAGTGCTGATAAATTGTGTACGCCCTTACGAGGATGTACCCGGTTAAGCTTTGAGCGGGACCAATGAAGCAAGTTATCCATTAAGTGGTACACATTTTTAGCGGACTCATCGAGCGACAGAATTGTTTTGCGCACCTTTTCCGGTGCCATAGCTTTGTATTTCTGCGACAAGGCTTCCGTTAGATTCTGCATCCAGTAAAGCGGGTTGCGCAACTCATGCGAAATAATGGAGAACAATTTATCCTTCTCTTTGCTCACCTGCTCCAGTTCACGGTTTAGTTTTTCGAACTCGGCATTACGGCTACTGATCTTCGCGTTTAGCTCTTCCAGCTGCTTGTTTGCTTTCTTCTTCACATAAAAACGGTTATAAAGATAAAGGCAGAGCAGTATCATAAAACCAAGAGCTACAACAATCAGCCATAGAAAGGTATTTTTGCTTTTTAAAAGAGAAGCTTTTAGTTCGTTATCTTTCAGCAAAACCCGGTAATCCTTTTCTTTCCGCTCTGTATCAAACATAATGTTCAAAATAGCTAGCTGCCGTTTGTTCTCGACGTTCAGTAATTTTTTTTCTGTTTCAAGCAAAGCCACGTGATAAGTTAATGCTTCCTTATACTCCTGTTTATTGTTGTAGCATTTATACAACCCCAAGTAAATCCGTAACAGATCTTCATCATAATTAGTTTTGATCAGTTTGGATAATGCCAGTTTATAATAAAAAATGGCTGTATCCAATTTGTTACCGGCGGTGAAAAGATCGCCCAGATCAATTGCCGCATCGGCGATTCCATTATCATAGCCAATATGCGTCGCGATCTCCAAAGCGCTGAAAAGGTTTACCGATGCTTTCTCCGGCTCATTACCAAGACGATAAACACTACCAAGGTTAACCAGTGATTTTACAAGTCCTTTTTTATAATTGGTGCTTTTACATAACACCAGCGACTTTTTGAAATAATATTCTGCGCTGTCAAGTTGTCCCAAGCCAAAATAAATCCTACCGATATTGTTATACGATTTTGCCAGTTCGCCTGGATACTGCATGGCCTGCCGGTATTGTAACGCCTGCCTATGGTAATGCATAGCCTTGTTAAATTCTTTCAGATCGCTATACAGACCACCAAGATGATTGCAGATATCCGCGCTCAGCAATTGATTATTAAGCCGTGTGCTGATGTAGAATGCTTCCTGGTAGCAATTCAGCGCCAGGTTCAGACTTCCTTCGCTGATATAATATTTTCCAAGGCTTGGCAAAAGTAGTGCCAACTGCACGCTGTCGTTATTCTTACGGTTAATTGCAAGCGAGCGGAGATAATAATTCCTGGCTTGCGAAAAATTACCTTTGGTCTGATTATACTTACCAATGTAATACAAGGCAGTGGCTTGTTGACGCTCCAAATGACTGGAACCGGCCAACGAATCAGCTTTCAGGAATAATAACAGAGACTGGTCATAATCTCCTTTCTTATAAACCATCTCACCAATATTAATGAAGGTTTCAATTTCTTCTTTGACAGCATGTTGTTGCTTGGCCAGCGTGGCCGCTTTCGAATACAGATTGAGCGCCGTGGTATGATCACCTTTTAAATTTTTGATCTTACCCGAAAGAATAAGCGCGCGAATTGTATATAGCGCTTCTTTTTTCTCTTGTGCGAGGGTAAATGCCTTGTCTGCCAATTGCTCTGCGAGTGCGGGCGATATTCCGATATTGGCTGCTGCCTTTTGCAGAAGTTCTTCCAGTTCTTTGCCAGTATTACTTTGTGGATTCGCCTTGTTTACTTGCGCATAGCTGCTGAAATCACAGAATAGTAGAAATACGAATACCAGCACCAGAACGGCGAGAGAAGTATAGGTTTTTTTTTTATTGTACTTAGTGTATAATCCCATGTTTAATGGCATAGCGGGTCAGCTCTGAATTTAACGACATGCTCATTTTCTTCATAATATTATTGCGATGGTTGCTGATAGTGCTTTTGCTGATGCTTAGTTTTTCTTCTATCTCCGATATACGTACGCCACTGGCCAGCAGGATAAAAACCTGCGATTCCCTGTCGGTAAGAAGATGATGCGGCACTCCTTTCTGTTTTCCGATAGCGGAAACGGCTTCTACCAGCATCTCGGCCTGGTGCGGAAAAATATATTTTTTACCGGAAGCAACGATCCTTAAAATGTCGATAAGCTGTTTGGATTTCGTCTGTTTGTTGATATAGGCCGAAGCCCCATTCTGGATCATACGCACGGCATTAGGTTCATCAGGGTTCATGGAAAAAATCACGACAGGTAGTTCAGGTGCATTTTTTTTTATTTCTTTCAATACGTCCAGTGCATCTTTGCCCGGCATAGCCATATCGAGAATCACCATGTCATAGACGCTCTCTTTCAGCTTTTCCAGCAGCTCGTCACCGTCCCTTGCCTCTTCCACAATCTCCATGTCCTCTGTTTCGTCCAGTATCAACTGCAAGCCAGTTCGTACCACGGCGTGATCGTCTGCAATAATAATTCGGTTGCTCGTCATTTCCATAAACCGCTATTAAAATTAGATGGCTTTGTTTCTATTAATGTTAAGGGATTGTTACAGGATAAATAAAAAATTTGTTTGAAAAATAAGCTGTATTAAGTTTCTGTTAAAGATCTGTGAGAAGATCATTCCTCATGTCATGTAAAGCCCCATGAATAAAGGAATACAGCGATATAGTTATTCTTACTAGTAGTTGTTGGAAAATCTCTCTATTGTAGCCGGCAGCTTTTTACTTCAATTTTGTGCCGATAAGGAACGATGCCAAATTTTTTCATCTTCCTTTTATCATAATTATGTTACAAATTAAAAATAAATAAAATGAAAAAAATCTACAAATTTATGAAAGTGGGAATGATCGCAGGTTCATTCCTATTCTGTAATGTGCTGTCTGCACAATTTACTAACGGCAACATTGTTGTGTTGCAAGCCGGAGATGGAACATTGACCTATACCGGAAATGTTGCATCACCTGCTATTCTTCAGGAATTTACTCCTTTAGGAAACCCTACATACAGCCTTGCTCTTCCCACTGGCACAGCTGGCATAACTGTTACAGGCAATGACATCACAGAAGGATTAATTACACGCTCTACCGATGGACATTATATTGTAATTGCTGGATATAATACAACTTCCGGAACAGCAGCCCCTTCAACTGCCAGTGCTTCTGTAGTTCCAAGAGGAATAGCCAAGGTAAATCCTGTGGGCTCATATTCTTTAGCTGTTACAACTAATACTTTTTATTCTGATAATATTAGTGGTGATGGTATTGGAAGTGCTACAGCCGACGGAAACGGGAACGTTTGGGGTTGTGGACATGTATCGGGCATAACTGCGTTTGTTTATAATGGAGTAACGGCGACAACAGGCAGTACAATTCTAACGAGCCCGCCATCTCAAAACACAAGAGCAGTTGCTGTATATAACGGGCAACTTTATTATTCAACAGGCTCCGTGTCTCATGGTCTTTTCATGGTTGGTACAGGAACTCCGACTGCTCCAACTACAACAAGTCTTGTGGTAGCTCTTGGCAGTCCATATCAATTTGCTTTTGACCCAACAGGTAACACATTATATATTGCCGATAAAACTGCCGGCCTTCAAAAATGGACATTTAGCTCTAGTACTTGGACAAATGTTTATACATATACCACTACGGCAAATGCCATTAAAACAATAGGTTTAGTTGTGGATTTTAGTGGCGTTAATCCTATAATTTATGCGACCACTGCAAATGGCGCGAGCTTAATTGCCATTACCGACGGTGGTTCTCTTGCAACATCTACCATCACTACTTTAGCTACCGCCCCTGTAAACACTACTTTCCGCGGCCTAGCGTTTTCTCCAAAATGTGCTGGTACATCATTATCGTCAATAACTAATTTTAGTTCTTGCGCCGGCAGTTCAATAGCTTTAACCCCTACACTTCTTCCAAACGGAACGGGAGCAAGTTATACATTGACTACACCATCTGGTGCCAGTTCACTAAGTACAGCATTAGCAGCTTTGTCATCCGCTACAGCAGGAACTTATCCTTGCACATTA
>JABDBZ010000086.1:847-6976 GCA_013288385.1 Bacteroidota bacterium | reverse complement strand
AATGGTAACATTATTTACCCCTGGAACCAAACCAGCTGCAGTACTACTATTTGCGGTTGTGACACTACTCGGTATCGGACTCCAGACCGTTGTATAATTTGGATTCCCACTTGGGTTAAATGTAATATTTAAATTAACACTACTTGTAATCGGATTAATGCATGTACCATTTGTAAGAGAAGGTGAAGCAACAGCCACAGGTGCAATTGTTACTGTAGCAATAGTAGTATTTGTTACAATAATATTTGATGAATTTAAACCAGTAACATACAAAGTATACGTTGTAGTTACTGAAGGTGAAACCGTAAATATAGGAGAACTTTGTGTTTGCCCAGCCGGTTGAATAGAATAACTCGGATTACCTAAGTTGTTAGGATTACCAATACTTACAGTTGCAACAGCACCTAAACATATAATAGTGTTACTGTTAGGAATTGTGTAGTTACAGTCTGGTACCAAAGGACACGTTGTACTATTTATAGCATTAAAAGTGCCGCAAAAACCACTACCCGATACATACAATAAATTTGAAGGTTTATCAAATTGGATATCGCAAACATATTGATTCGTAGTAGTTACATTTAAATTAATGCTTGGTAAAGTAAGAAACGCTGTACCGGTAAAATGATAAGAAAGTACATTTCCGCTACTACCTCCTATATAAATATTATCACAATCATCAACTGCTATACCGCCTTGCTGTTTCGCAATATATCCGGTAACTATTGTTGAGCCCAAAATTGCTCCGGTAAGTTTATTATAAGCTGAGACGTTAGAACCATCATAATAAAATAAATAATTACCATTAGAAGCTAACGCGTTAAATCCGTTAGAACCATTATTTCCTCCAACATAAACTTTATTGTTTGCTTCATTCATGGTATTAAAAGTTGAAGGCACTATCCAAACAGAACTTGTGAAAGCAGAATTGATTTTAGCAATATGATTATTTAAATTTGGGGTTTGAACCGAAGCAAAAAGTAAATAAACTTCTCCTGTATTATCTATTGAATGTGAAACAACATCATGGCCACCGGTTGGATATCCGAAAAAATTTAGTGGAGTAATTGAACCTGTTATTTGATCAAGAATTCCGGCGCTCAAATTAGATGGCACAGCACCTCCCAAACCAAAAACATTTCCAGTTGTACAATGATATCCCATATCCCAACACTCTAACCAATTTGGAACTGCAGTACTTATTAAATTATCATAAACTCCGTTAGGGTCTAATCTTATAATCTGCGTTCCACCAAAAGCAATACCTTGTCCTAAGAAGGATTGACCTGTGGTTCTCTTCACAACAAAGTTACCTGCCAATGATCCTGAATTCCAAGCCGGGATTGCAAGTACACCATTGAATGTCCATAAAAGTGTACCTGTTGAATTATATTTTGCTAATTTATTTGGAGTAGAACCACCATAAACAAACAAGTTTCCGAAATTATCAAAATCAACATCATAACCGTACAAATTAGTGGTTAATGATGTGATAGTTGTTACCCAAGGATCAATCGTAACTTCTTCATCGGATTTATATTTTCCTTCGAAATCAAATCCAATAGTTTTATTATCCAGTGAAAAATCACATTTTATTTCCTGATTAGATTTATTAAAAGTGTGCGGAACATGTTCAACAATCGGTTCCAATGGAGTGCTAATAATAATTTCCCCTAAATTATTTTTTTGGATATCATTTATATCACCTGAATATGCAATTTTAATTTTTGAAGGGTTTGCGCCAGGATGAAGAATAACGTTGTATTTAATACCAACCTCTTTATCTTCAGGAATAATATATTCAATATCAATATTATCGTAAACATTTTTATATGTTATTTTCTTATAACAATTCGCTTTTGTAAGCATCTCGCCATATGTGAAATAATGCGTTTGCTTATCTTCTTCTATTATTTGAATAGATGAATTTGCATTTTTCCAGTTAGCGTATATTTTATAAACTTCTGTTGGTTTTAATTTCGTTTCTTCACCTTCACCAATAGCTTCCTTTTGTTCTTCGGTTAAAGCGTATTTCTTTAATTGTACATACACCAAGCCTTTATTTGTGAAATAAATTTTTTCATCTCCATGTTCATATCCGAATTTAATTTTTTCTTCGGTTACATAGAGTTTATCAAATTGACCTTTGTTCTCTATAAACACACGTGTTCCAAAAACATCCTTGTTTTTAAAACTGAAACCTTTAATTGTTATGAAAACTAAAAGTAGTTGCAAATAAAATTTATTCATTTTATTGTTTTTAAATTAATTATTCTTTTTATTATCTAAATAAACTCACATTACCTTTGACATCAAATGTTTGATTATCTTTTCCTGTTGCTTTAATGATATAGAAAAAAGTTCCCTCAGCACAATCTTTACCACTTTGGTTTTTGCCATCCCATGCAAAGTTGCCAGTATCACTGGTTAATTCATAAACTTTATTTCCCCAACGGTCAAAAATTATAATATATATTTCACTTAAATTGGTTGCTTTCAGTCTGAATATATCATTGGCTTTATCGCCATTTGGTGTAAACACATTGGGTACTTCCAACTTAGATGGTAATTCAACAATTATTGTTTGCATAGCCGTATCAATACACGTTCCTTTTTGAACTTTTAAAATAACACTATATGTTCCTGAAGCTGTATATGTAGCAGATGTTGGCGAAGTATTATAAACTGTTTGGGTAATTGCTCCATTGCCATAACCCCAGGTTGAAATAATACTACTGGCACCAGTACTTGTCGAACTTGTATTATTAAATGTAACCGACATAGGTGCAAAACCATGTAAAGGTGTTGCTGTAAAATCAGCGTTGAGTATTCCTCCTATAACGCTATATTCACCTTGGTTAACGCAACCATTTAGTGTATTTGTAATAACCACAAAATAATTTCCTAGCATGTTTGAAACCAACAACGACGAAGTTAAGTTAGAAGTTAAAGCACCTGCAGGTACTGTCCAGGAATATGTAAAACCAGTGGTTGGGCCTGTTATAGTTGGAAATAATGCGACCGTTGGATTGGTTGCACAATCTAATGTGAAATCAGAAAAGGCTTGTAATGCAGGTGGAGTTAAATCTGTAGCAATAACGTAAGTAGCTGATGCTGTACATCCATTTACAGCTGATGTTGAAATTGATGTATGGGTGCCGGCAGAGGTTGAATTAAATTGGGTGCCTGGTACGCCCGGGCCTATGGGTGGATACCATACATAGGTTGGCACTAAGGCTACTGCTAGTGTTGGGGTGATGATAGGTACAATAAGTACGTCTGTGTTTTTACAAGTGATAACTGAATTCGTTAAGGCACTGATGGTGAATTTTGGTAGTCTTATATCTTGGTTTACTTGTATTGTTTTGGTGGCTTTGCAAAGATTATTATTATCCACTGCTCCTACTGTATAGATTCCTATCACTGTGATGTTATTTGTTGATCCTGTCACTGCCGGATTAATACTTACTGTTGTATTTGGTGTTGGATCTACTGAGTTGGATGGGCTTGCTGGTACTGTCCAGGTGATTGCTACATTGGTATTGCTGCTGATGCCATTTAATACCATGCTTGGGTCTTTACAACTGAGTATACTCAAGGGTTCTATAAAATCAACGTTCGGGGCTATGGTGTTTTGAATGATGCTTACTGATTGAGATGTCAAACAATTGTTTGTTAAATCCTTCACATAAACAACCCAAACTCCTGGTGTTATTATTCCATTTTGATTTGGATTTGCACCCAAGACTGTTGTTGGTGTTATAACAACTGTTGCTGGTGGTGGGCAAAAAGTATAACTCACGGGCGTATTAGGTACTGGTGAAGTAATTACTGAACTGACCTGCATACTCGTAATACTCGTTGTTGAACAACCAATGGTAAAATTACTTGGACTGGTTAATGTAAACTGCGGAACACCAACTGAAGCGGTTACTTGAACCGATTTTGTTGTGGCACAACCCGTCAAATTATTTTTAGCCTCTCCCCAATAAATTCCAGGAGCATTTGGACATAATATATTAATTGTACCTTGTGCTACTCCAACATATACTGTATTGGTGCCTGATACCTGGAACCAATTTGTCGTTACGTTTGGCCCTTGATTACATGTCATGGTAAAACAGGTGCCTGCAGTGTTACAGGTTATATTCATTATCGTTGGAGTGATAACTACAGTTGGGGAACTTAAATCCTGATAAATCGTAAAAGACTGACTCATTGTGCAGCCAGTTGAACTTGTTCCTACAACCTGACCTGTACAAGGTTGTGTAAAGTTCATACTATTACCAACCACTGAGCCTGTACAACTAGGGAACCAAGTATAAGTTAATAGATTTCCATTGGTGATACTTGTTGTTAATACAATATTTGGAACATTACATGTTAAAGTATAAGTACCTCCGGGATTTGTAATAATAAAATCAGCAGGTAATGGAATTGGTGCAACCGTAAAAGATACAGTTGTTGTACATCCGTTAGCAGTAGTAATAGTTACAGTATTAACACCAGGTACTAATCCTGCCGCAGTACTACTATTTACTGTTGTTACAGTGCCAGGTAACGGGCTCCAAACTGTTGTATAATTTGGATTACCATTTGGATTAAATGTGATGTTTAAGTTTACGCTATTCGTAATAATATTAGAACAAGTTGGATTAGTAACACTTGGATTAGCAACAGCCACAGGGAAAACAGAGACAGTTGAAACAGCTGA
The DNA here is from genome assembly GCA_013288385.1 of Bacteroidota bacterium. Taxonomy (GTDB): domain Bacteria; phylum Bacteroidota; class Bacteroidia; order B-17B0; family Aurantibacillaceae; genus Aurantibacillus. Next base: position 2,262 of record JABDBZ010000086.1, on the reverse strand, counting down.
GTTTGTAACCAAAGTATTTAAAGAGTTTAAACCTGTTATATACAAAGTATAAGTTGTAGTTGTAGAAGGATTAACCGTGAAAATTGGGCTAGATTGTGTTACATTACCAGGTTGCATAGAGTAGCTTGGTGCTGTGAGTGACCCAGTATTAGTGATACTTATGGTAGTTGCAGATCCAAAACAAATGGATGAGTTTTGCGCAGTTGGTCCACAGGGTAAAGGACAGTTTGCAAAATCACCGGCACCATATCCGTTAGAGCTTACATTGGTAAAAGTAATAGTTGGATATGAAATATTTCCAACAGACAAACCACTTCCATTACTTACAACTACCTGACCATTTACTATTGCGAATCCTCCGCCCGAAGAAACCAATGGCATATTGGCGATTGAATAAGTCATTAATGGATTACCGGCAGGATCGAATTTGGTCATCCACTGTGGACCATTTAATCTCAATAAATAAAAATTTCCACAATCATCCATCACTAAATCAAAAGGTCCACCTCCATTGAATGTAGAAATTGTTACAAGTGGAATTGAATTGCCAGACCCATTGTAAACATTTATCTGACCAGTACTACCATTTAAACCATAAATAACATTACTTCCACAACATAAATTTACGTAAGGCATTGTATGACCTGTATTCACCCATGTTGAACCATTCCACCATGCCATGTTACCACCTATTGTTGTATAAAAAGTTGGAGATGGATTGGATGCATTTAAATTTGGGCCAAAACCTAAACCGCCACCACTTCCGCTAATAGCAGTATTACTTGGATTGGTAGCACTTAAAGGAAGGGTTGGATTATATACTTGTATCGGATTCGTTTGGAAAAAAACAAGATTATTTGGACAAGTATATGGTATTGTTTGCGAAAGCAAAACATTTCTTAAAAGAAAAAAAGTAATAAATAAAATTATTTTGTTCTTCATGTAATTCTCTTAGTCAGTATTAAATAATTAGGTTCTATAATTTATTTTTAATTCAACTTTTTTTATCTAAATAAACTCACATTACCTTTGACATCAAATGTTTGATTATCTTTTCCTGTTGCTTTAATGATATAGAAAAAAGTTCCTTCAGCACAATCTTTACCACTTTGGTTTTTGCCATCCCATGCAAAGTTGCCAGTATCACTGGTTAATTCATAAACTTTATTTCCCCAACGGTCAAAAATTATAATATATATTTCACTTAAATTGGTTGCTTTCAGTCTGAATATATCATTGGCTTTATCGCCATTTGGTGTAAACACATTGGGTACTTCCAACTTAGATGGTAATTCAACAATTATTGTTTGCATAGCCGTATCAATACACGTTCCTTTTTGAACTTTTAAAATAACACTATATGTTCCTGAAGCTGTATATGTAGCAGATGTTGGCGAAGTATTATAAACTGTTTG
>JABDBZ010000086.1:0-747 GCA_013288385.1 Bacteroidota bacterium | reverse complement strand
TCAATACACGTTCCTTTTTGAACTTTTAAAATAACACTATATGTTCCTGAAGCTGTATATGTAGCAGATGTTGGCGAAGTATTATAAACTGTTTGTGTTATTGCACCGTTACCATATCCCCAGGTTGAAATAATGCTACTCGCTCCTGTACTTGTCGAACTTGTGTTATTAAATGTAACCGACATAGGTGCAAAACCGTGTAAAGGTGTTGCTGTAAAATCTGCCTTCATTACTCCACCTACAACATCAAACTCACCTTCAACTAAGCAACCATTTAGTGTATTTGTAATAACTACAAAATAATTTCCTAGCATGTTTGAAACCAACAGTGATGAAGTTAAATTAGAAGTTAAAGCACCCGCAGGTACTGTCCAGGAATATGTAAAACCTGTTGCTGTTCCGGTTATGCTTGGAAATATTGCTACTGTTGGGTTGGTTGCACAATCTAAGGTGAAATCAGGTGATGTTTGTAGAGCCGGTGGGGCAAGGTCGGTGGCTACATTATATGTTGCTGTATAAGTACAGCCATTTATTACTGATGTGGATATGGCTGTGTGGGTGCCTGGGGCGGTGCTGTTGAATTGTGTGCCCGGTACCCCTGAACCTATGGGTGGATACCATACATAGGTTGGAACTAAGGCTACTGCTAGTGTTGGGGTGATGATGGGTACAATAAGTACGTCTGTGTTTTTACAAGTGATAACTGAATTCGTTAAGGCACTGATGGTGAATTTTGGTAGTCTTATA
>JABDBZ010000085.1 GCA_013288385.1 Bacteroidota bacterium | reverse complement strand
TGAAATGAAAGATGAATCATTATAGTATGTTAGTGAATAATCTTCTTTTTTCTTTAGTGTTGTTTTGAATTTATATTTGCCGTCCTTTCCACTTTTTGCAGTGTTAATTTCTTTTCCATCTTTATCGCTCAAAGAAATCTCGGCAATAATTGGTTTATTTTTTTCATTAAGAACAACTCCGTTGATCGTAACTTCAACTTCATCAGTCTTAGTAATAGATATCGCTTTTATCGAATCGGGTTTGGTTTCCACTTTTTTTGGTTTAATTACCAGTTCGATTTCAACTCGTCTGTTAAGCGCGCGCTCGTTTTCATTTGCGTTTTTATTTAACGCTACTCGTTTGCCTAAAGCTTTTATTTCTATTATTTCGTTTGAAATGGCATTAGAAATAAAAAGGGCTTTAACCTCGTTAACTCTTTTTATTGAAAGTGCGTCATTAAATTCATTATTGCCAATCGAGTCGCAATGTCCTTGGAGGTATATTTTTTCAATGTCTGTTATTTTGGAAAGACTGTCAATTATATGCGTGGCTTTATTGTCAAGCGAGTGTTTGTTGGTTTTGAAATAAACGGAAGTCTTTTGGCTATATCCATGAAAAACGAGAAGAGTAAAAATGATAGTCAGAACAAAAATGCTATTTCTATATCTTGTTGCCAATATTTAAAGATAAAAAATAAAATCAAGAAAAAACCCAACGCTTTCACCTTGGGTTTTAAAATTTATATTTATCAAACAATTAAGCTTTCACATTCGCTCTGATAATATTCAATGCGCCACCAGTTTTAAATCATTCAATTTGTGAAGGATTGTAGCTTATTTTAGTTTTTTAATACTTTTAACCCGGGGTAAAAAATTTTCGTTTGTTACAACTTTTTTTCCGGTTTGTTCTTCAAGTTTTAGTCTAGCATCTTTGGCAATTTTACCACCTTTTTTACCGGCTTTTGCATTTTGTTGTAAACCTTTTGCTTCTTCAGTTTCTGCAATTTGGCGTGTACTTAGTTCGGCTAAAGCTGTAAAAATTAATTCAGCTTCGCTCATGTGATCTCTTAAATTTTGTGATTTTAAACTCTTTAAACTTTTATGTTTTTTAACGCTTAATCCAGTCCACTCTTCATGAATAATATTTGTAAGCAGGGCAAACTCATTTTCTTTTTCAACGCCACTTTCTTTCCAATAGTCTGTTAATTTATTTCTTGTCTCTTGCCCGGTCATGCGTTGTTGTATCCATTTTTCACTTCTGCCCAGTTTTTGCCAGTTTTCTCTTGCTCTATCTATACTTTGACTTGGGTCGTTAATTTCTTGCATACGCTCGTAACCAACTTTTGCTAACCATTGTTTAAATGGCTCTGCATTGGGCGATGGAATTGATTGAATTATACGAAGAAGAGTTTGAGTATCTGCTACATCAGTTTCACGCATTTTACCATCTTCTGCTTCCATTTTCAACTGTCGACAAATTGTCGACAGTTCAAGCCCATCTTCTGATTTAACTCTTATTTTCATTTTAAACCAATAATCTCTTGGGTTAATACTATTAGTTAATACCGCAACTACATCAATAATTGAAAAAAAACCATTGCTCTTTTTCTTCATCCCAATGTGTTCTTACTTGTTTACTTTCAAAGAGCTTTATATTTTGATTATCCATTTTTGCTTTTGTTTGAATCATAAAATTACTACAAAGTCTTACATAAGAGTGCTATAAAATATAGTAAAATAGGAATAAAAAAGCGCATCCTATTTGAATGCGCTTTTAAATTTTAGTTTCATTGTTTTCTCTTAAGCCTTCACATTCGCCCTAATAATATTAAGTGCACCGCCGGCTTTAAACCACTCAATTTGTTGAGCGTTATAACTGTGGTTTACTTTAAAATCTTCTTTGTTGCCATCTGCATGGTTTAAGGTAACGGTTAATTGTGTGCCCGGAGTAAACGAAGTTAAACCTGTTACATCAACTACATCATCTTCTTTTATTTTATCGTAATCAGCAGTGTTCGCAAAAGTTAAAGCTAACATGCCTTGTTTCTTTAAATTGGTTTCATGAATACGCGCAAACGATTTTACTAATACCGCACGCACACCTAAGAAACGAGGCTCCATAGCTGCATGTTCACGTGAAGAACCTTCTCCGTAATTTTCATCGCCAACTACAATACTGCTAATGTTTTTTGCTTTGTACTGACGTTGAACAACAGGTACACCTTCATAAGTTCCTGTTAACTGATTTTTTACAGAATCTGTTTTTTCGTTGAATGCATTTACTGCACCAATCAACATATTGTTTGAAATATTATCTAAATGTCCACGATACTTTAACCACGGACCAGCCATAGAAATATGATCGGTTGTACATTTTCCTTTTGCTTTGATCAATAATTTTAATCCTTTAAAATCAACTCCTTCCCAGGCAGAAAATGGATCTAGTAATTGTAAACGTTTTGAATCAGGTGCAACCAACACTTCTACTTTACTTCCATCTTTTGCAGGAGCTTGGAAACCCGGATCATCAACCGCAAATCCTTTTGGAGGCAATTCATATCCTGTAGGAGGATCTAATTTTACTTGCTCACCTTTTTCGTTTGTCAATGTATCAGTTAACGGATTAAATCCAAGGTCGCCCGAAATAGCAATAGCAGTCACAATTTCAGGAGAAGCAACAAATGCGTATGTATTTGGATTTCCATCTGCACGTTTCGCAAAATTACGATTGAACGAATGAATGATCGTATTTTTTTCTTGTTTCTCGGCACCCATTCTGTCCCACATACCAATACATGGTCCGCATGCATTTGTAAATACTGTTGCACCAACTTTATTAAACACATCTAAAAAGCCATCGCGCTCAATGGTGAAACGAATTTGTTCAGAGCCCGGATTGATCATAAACCCTGCTTTTGATTTTAAATCTTTTGCAGAAACTTGCTTAGCTAATGATACAGCGCGCGAAATATCTTCATAAGAAGAGTTGGTACATGAACCAATTAAACCGGCTTGCACTTTTAAAGGCCAACCATTTTTTGTTGCAACTTCTTTTAATTTAGAAATAGGAGTAGCTAAATCCGGAGTAAATGGTCCGTTTACATGAGGCTCTAATTCTGATAAATTAATTTCAATCACTTCATCAAAATATTTTTTAGGATCAGCATAAACTTCAGAATCTCCTGTTAAATGTTGTTTAATATCATCAGCTAAAGTAGCAACATCAGCACGGCCGGTAGCTTTTAAATAACGACTCATACTCTCATCATAACCAAAAGTAGAAGTGGTAGCACCAACTTCTGCACCCATATTACAAATTGTTCCTTTACCTGTACAGCTAAGGCTTACAGCACCTTCACCAAAATATTCAATTACTTTATCTGTACCACCTTTTACAGTTAAGATACCTGCAACTTTTAAAATAACATCTTTTGCACTTGCCCAACCACTTAATTTTCCGGTTAATTTTACACCAATTAATTTTGGCATTTTTAATTCCCAAGGTAAGCCTGCCATTACATCACAAGCATCAGCACCACCAACACCAATAGCGATCATACCTAAACCACCTGCATTAACAGTATGTGAATCAGTACCAATCATCATTCCACCGGGGAAAGCATAATTTTCTAAAACAACCTGGTGAATAATACCTGCACCCGGTTTCCAAAAACCGATACCATATTTATTAGATACAGAAGCTAAGAAATCATAAACCTCTTTACTTTCTTTATTTGCAACTGCAAGATCATCTTTTGCGCCAACTTTAGCGGTGATTAAGTGATCACAATGAACGGTAGAAGGCACAGCCACTTTGGGGCGACCAGCTTGCATAAATTGTAACAACGCCATTTGAGCTGTTGCATCTTGCATAGCAACACGATCAGGATTAAAATCAACGTAAGCTTTACCGCGTTCGTAATTTTTTAATTCGAATGAATGGTCTAAATGTGAATAAAGAATTTTTTCTGCTAATGTTAACGGACGTCCAAGTGTTTTACGCGCTGCTTCAATGCGTGCAGGCATTTTTGCGTAAACCTGCTTAATCATTTCAATGTCGAAAGCCATAGTATATAGATTTTAAATTAATTTATTTATGAGCTTCTAAGTTATAGATTAATTCAGAAAAAAACCAATAAATGAATGATTTTTTAACTAAGAAAATGTTACATAATTCTCATACTAGGTGGGGATATAGAAGTGTGTCACCCTGAGCGGAGTCGAAGGGCGAAAACAAATAAATATAAAAAGAGAACCACAAAGACACTAAGTTTTCAATAACGAAGATGTCCTCATCTTAAGTGGACTCGAATAGCAGTCAATAAATAAATTTTATTCCAAAACTTAGTGTCTTTGTGCCTTAGTGGCCATAATTTCAGCGGTTTGCTGATAAACCGTGTCTTCGTGTCTGGGTGGCTATTTGTTCTAATTACAAAAAACCCTTGAGCCATTTTAAAGCATCTCTACGATTATTGAATACTTTATAAGGACGTTTTGGTTTATGAAATTTCATATAAAAATTAGCGATCATGGTATAAGCCAGGTTCTCAACTACGACTGCCATTGCTTTGCACGGCGATTTTTCTTCAAGTTGAACAGCATTTTCTCTGGCTTCCTTCGTAACAATAAATCTTTCTTCAGCCTCAAATAAAAAAGGAGTTAGTTTTCCTTCTGTGAGCTCATTATAAACCTTCAACATTTGAAGTTGAGCATCAACATCCAATGTTTTATCTTTTTTCAATAAAACATAAACTATGCCATCGCTTCCCAAGGAAATGTCAGCTATAGGTATATTAGCTTCTTTTATTATTCGAGTATTCGGTTCCAACTTATTTTATGTTTGAAGCACACCAACATTATAAGCTTTGGTAATAGGGGCGTGATTAGCCATTTCGATTCCCATACTAATTACTTTTCTTGTATCTAGAGGATCAATCATTGCATCGAGCCACAAGCGAGAGGCAGCATAATACGGTGTTGTTTGTGCATCGTAACGATCCTTTGTTTTATTATATAATTCAGCTTCTTTTTCAGGAGTAATTTCTTCTCCTTTAGCTTTTAAAGAAGCCACTTCTATTTGAACTAATACTTTGGCAGCTTGAGCTCCACCCATTACAGCAACTTGTGCAGTTGGCCAACCAACAATTAAACGAGGATCGTATGCTTTACCACACATGGCGTAGTTTGCGGCACCGTAACTATTTCCAATAATAATTGTGAATTTAGGCACAACAGAATTACTCATTGCATTTACCAGTTTGGCTCCATCTTTAATAATACCGCCATGTTCACTTCGAGAACCTACCATAAAGCCGGTTGCATCTTGTAAAAAAACTAAAGGAATTTTCTTTTGATTGCAATTCATAATAAAACGTGCAGCTTTATCAGCACTATCGCTGTAAATAACACCACCAAATTGCATTTCACCTTTTTTCGATTTTACAACTTTACGTTGATTGGCAACAATACCAATAGCCCAGCCATCAATACGTGCATAACCACAAATAATAGATTGTCCATATAATTCTTTGTATTCCTCCAATTTGCCATCGTCAACTAAACGCTCAATAATCTCATGCATATCATATTGTTTGTCGCGTACATCAGGAATAATACCCAGCATTTCCTTTGGATCTTTCTTAGGCAGAGCAGGGGTTTCACGATTAAAGCCGGCTTTGTCATAATCGCCAACTTTACTCATAATATTTCTGATACGTGTTAAACAATCAGCGTCATCCTTGCATTTATAATCGGTAACGCCACTAATTTCGCAGTGTGTGGTTGCTCCGCCTAGAGTTTCATTATCAATATTTTCACCAATAGCGGCTTTTACTAAATAACTTCCTGCTAAAAAAATAGAACCTGTTTTATCTACAATCATGGCTTCATCACTCATGATAGGCAAGTAAGCACCACCAGCAACACAGCTTCCCATAACAGCAGCAACCTGAAGAATTCCCATACTACTCATGATAGCGTTATTCCGAAAAATTCTTCCAAAATGTTCTTTGTCAGGAAAAATTTCATCTTGTAACGGTAAATAAACACCTGCACTATCCACTAAATAAATAATTGGTAATTTATTTTCCATTGCAATTTCTTGCGCACGTAAATTCTTTTTTCCGGTTATAGGAAACCAAGCACCAGCTTTAACAGTGGCATCGTTAGCAACTACAATACATTGCTTCCCGCTTACATAACCAATAACAATAACTACACCACCTCCGGGACAACCGCCATGTTCAGCATACATTTCATAGCCTGCGAAAGCACCCATTTCAAATCGAGGAGCATTTTTATCCAATAAGAAATCAATTCGCTCACGCGCACTCATTTTCCCTTGTTCGTGGAGTTTGTCGATTCGACTTTTACCACCACCTAAATATATTTTTGATAAACGTTGCTCCATTTGAGAGATGAGTAAACGCATTTTATCTTCGTTTTTATTAAATTCTAAGTCCATTATAAACACAATTTATGCTCAAATATAAGATTTAATGGAGTTTTTTAAAAAGTTTATATATAAACTATATTATTAAATTATATATTAGTAATTCGCTTTGTTATGAAACTATTTTTTAATTTAAAAAAAGAATATGAAACAATGTAAACGTTTAAAAGGTTTATTATTAATGCTTTTATTTTTTATATGTGTAACAAGCGCATATTCGCAGAAAATAGATTCGTTGTTAAACAAATTAAAACTCGCGAAGCATGATACAGATCGCGTTCTACTATTAAATCAACTGATAGATGCGGAATATGATCCTACTAGGGCTTTAGTTTATATTAAACAATTAGGGGCTATTTGCAATAAGCATTTAATTGACAAAAAAAAGGACGAACTGAGTGCTTTTTATTTAAAAAACTCAGCTAACTATATTGGTGGAATCGGAAACTACAAAATTGGAATTGGAGATTTAGATTCAGCTCTTTTTTATTTTCAAAAGGCATATGAAATTAAAAAGAAAGTCGGCGATAAACAAGGAATCGCTGAACTTTCAAATAATATTGGATATATATACAATCAAAGAGGTGATTATGATCACTCAATTGAAAATTATTTGCAATGTCTTGAAATAAGTCAGGAAATAGAGAACAAAGAGTTTATAGCATCTAGCTATAATAATCTGGCTGCTTCTTATCAAAACATGGGACAGATACAAAAGTTTTTAGAATATGCTTTCAAAGGATTAAAATTAAGAGAGGAAACGAATGACTTAAATGGTCTCTCATACAGCTATAATAATCTAGCTACATATTATCTAGAACAAAACGATTTACCAAAGGCAATTGATTATTTTAAGAAATGTTTGGCGATAACA
>JABDBZ010000084.1 GCA_013288385.1 Bacteroidota bacterium | reverse complement strand
TTGAAGAACCAAGTGTCAATTTTTTCTCTTTCAATAATCCTATAGGCGCTTGCAAAACATGCGAAGGCTTTGGGAGTATAATTGGTATTGATCCTGATCTTGTGATACCAAATAAAAGCCCAAGTGTATTTGATAATGCGGTTGCTTGCTGGAGTGGGGAAACGATGAGTTATTATAAAACACAATTAATAAAGAATGCACATAAATTTAATTTTCCGGTGCATAAACCGATTATTGAATTAAATAAAACGCAATACAATTTATTGTGGAATGGCAATGAGTATTTTGATGGTATAAATGCATTCTTTAAGATGTTGGAAAAGGAAGCTTACAAGATTCAGTATAGAGTAATGTTGGCGAGGTACCGGGGTAAAACTATTTGTCCTGATTGTGAGGGAACGCGTTTAAGAAAAGATGCTAATTACGTTCGTGTTGGTGAAAAATGTTTGCGAGATATTATTTTGATGCCTGTATCTGAAGCGCAGGAATATTTTAAAAAATTAAAATTAAATGAGTCTGATGAAAAAATAGCGAAACGATTATTGATCGAGATAAAAAATCGTTTACAATATTTAATGGATGTTGGTTTAAATTATTTGAGTTTGAATCGTGTCGCAAATACATTAAGTGGAGGAGAGAGTCAGCGTATAAATTTGGCAACGCAATTAGGAAGTAGTTTAGTTGGCAGTTTGTATATTTTAGATGAACCAAGCATTGGATTGCATTCGAGAGATACAGAACGTTTGATAAAAGTTTTGCGTGAATTACAAAAACAAGGTAACACAGTTATTGTTGTTGAGCATGACGAAGAAATTATGCGCGCTGCTGATGTATTGATTGATATCGGTCCGGAAGCGGGAACGCTTGGTGGCAGACTTGTGTTTCAGGGTAACCATGATCAGTTATTAAAAAGCAAGGAAAGTTATACTGCAAAATATTTAACTAATCAATTGCAAATTAAAACGCCAAGTACGAGAAGAAAATTTAAAGAGTTTATAGAAGTGAAAAATGTAACCGATAATAATTTAAAGAACATTTCTGTAAAATTTCCATTGAATGTATTGTGTTGTGTAACTGGTGTGAGTGGTTCGGGAAAGTCTACTTTAGTAAAAAAAGCTTTGGTACCAAGAGTTCAAAAATATTTAGAAGGCTATTTTGCAAACGTCGATCATAAAAACATTATCAATGGAAGTTTAAAGCGGATCAATCAAATAGAATACGTTGATCAAAATCCAATAGGTAAATCTTCACGCAGTAATCCTGCAACTTATACAAAGGCTTATGACGAGATCAGAACTTTATATAGCGAGCAAGGTTTATCAAAATTAAGAGGATATAAAGCAGGCCATTTTAGTTTTAATGTAGATGGTGGCAGATGTGAAATTTGTCAGGGTGAAGGAACCATTACTATTGAAATGCAATTTATGGCTGATATTCAATTACCGTGCGAATCATGTAAGGGAAAACGATTTAAAGCGGATACATTAGAAATCTTATATAATGGAAAAACAATTTCGGATATATTAGATTTAACTATTGATGACGCTATTGATTTTTTTGGAAGTGATAGTCAAAATAAAATTGCACAAAGAATAACCGAAAAATTAAAGCCACTGCAAGAAGTTGGTTTAGGTTATGTGCATTTAGGACAAAGCAGCAGTACTTTAAGTGGAGGCGAAGCACAACGAATTAAATTGGCGACCTTTTTATCAATTGGTGGTGCTTCTAATTCAGTTTTATTTGTTTTTGATGAACCAACAACCGGTTTACATTTTCATGATGTTTCTAAATTACTGAGATCATTTGAAGCATTAATAAATAAAGGACATTCGATTATTGTAATTGAACATAATTTAGATGTAATTAAATGTGCTGATTGGGTTATTGATCTTGGTCCGGAAAGTGGTGACATTGGTGGAAATGTTGTATTTGAAGGTACTCCGGAAGATTTGGCGAAAGATAAAAAAAGTATTACAGCTAAATATTTAAAAGCAAAAATTTGAATTGAGTTTCATAAAGCTCAATTCAAATTTCGGGAATCAAATCATTATTATTTTATAACAGCCAGTTTTTTTGAAAGAGAACCATTTGAGGAATTTATTTTAACTGTATAAATTCCTGAATTCCATTTATCAGTAACTAGTTTAATATTATTTTCTCCCGCCAATAATGAAATATGATTGGCAAACATTAGCTGTCCAATTTCATTTATAACTTCAACATCAGCTTCTTGATTTTGAAACATACTAATAGATATTGTTGCCTGATCTGTTGCTGGATTTGGGAAAACATTAAACTCTGAAGCAGTTAAAAGATGATTGCTAACATCAGTTGTAATTGCTGTTTTAAACCAAATAGTTTCTCCATCTCCATATTGCCCATTTGAAGTATAAAGAACATTTACTCCCGACGAAATTGCATAATAGCCATTACCATAAGAAGTGTTGATGCCATTTCCTAATTCGTCATAAACAACCATTTTATAACAGGAGTTTGTATTGACAGTAAATGTTTTAATATGTGCTTGAGTTCCGTTAGCTGCTAACATAGGCCACGGACCATCACTTTGAATTAAATTATTATTTGATTCATCATATATTCTCCAATTGCATTCGTTGCCATATTGATCTTGTAAAAATGTAACTTGTATGTATTGATTGTTTGCAACAAAAGAAGTTAAGGGTATGCTGTTAGATGATGTGAGATCATTTGCATTATTTTGATCTGAACCTCCATTGATTGAAGCAACTCCTACTTGCAAAGTATTATTGTTTTGAGCAGAGAAAGAAATTACTGGAATAAATTGTGTGCTGGAAACTGACATCGGATCAACAATTCCTGTCCAAGTATAATTTGACATGGCAGTTCCATTAACAGAATAGCTAAAAACAGCAATTGTTGCGGTCGCACTTCCTTTATTTTCGAATTTAAATTGAGAATTTAGTTTCGCTTCACAAACTTGTTTATCGGTTTTAATATTAATCGGTGAAATATCATTTGCATTTGTAAATCCAGTTAAGATTAATGGTCCGCGTGCAGCATTAATAGTTAAAGTTTGAGTGTTCTCAGTTACGAATCCAATCAAATTTAAATTTCCTAAATAGCAATTGTTATCGTAAGGAATAGCTCCATATTTTAAAGGAATGCTATAATTTAATGTTGTACTAAAAGTTGAACCTGCACTTGTATTATTTATTGGATCGCCCCAAATTGAAGTCAATACTTTTCTTAAAACATGCTTATGATTGTAAGTGCTATCAGGATTAATATTTGCAGGATATAATCCCAAAGCATTTTCTTGTCGTCCTGTTATATTATTTTCAATAAGCATTACAGTTAAATAATTTGTTGCTTGTGGACTGCTAGATGTATAATAAACTTGTGCTTCTACATTTAAAACTCTTGTATTAACATCAATAGTGCCTTGTAAAGCAACATTGCAATATGCGGGCTGAGCACTTATTGTTGCTGCATCTCCTGCCCAAGTTGGTCGGTATGGATTTGGTATTGAAGTTTGAGAAAGTATAGAACGATTAATGGATGCGGAAGGATATTGCCAACCCCAACCATTGTAATTTAAAATGTTGTCAAGAATTGCACCATCAGGAGTTCTAAGATCTACATCGTTTAAAGGATGCGGAGTTCCTAAACTAGTGCTTGTTTGAATATTCACAACAATCACATTTGTTGGATCTGCGTTGTAAATCATATCAGAAGTTTTATGACCATCTGGACAATATTCGCAGTGAATACCGGTAAACTCCTCGATCATTATTTTTTTATTTTGAGGATTTGTGCTCACCGGCAATTGGGCATGAGTTGAATTTGATATAAAGAGAAACAAAAAAAATGCAGGTAAATTTGTAATTTTTTTCATGTGTTGTGTTTTAACATTTTACAATTAGAAATGATATGGCAACAATATCAACTTCCGTGCCAAAAATTTAAAATTTGTTAAAACAGGAACTCTTATGAGTGTAACATTAAGAAACAAGAACTTATTTTCTTGAACTAACCCAAATTTAATTTTGATGCCTCGTTCCAGAAGTTAAGAAACGATTTAGAAACTACATTTTTATTTTCAATCTTAATTTTTGGAAATAAAAATTGGAGTGGTGCAAAACTCATTGCCATGCGATGATCATTATATGTTTGAATTGTTATTTCTTTGTTCTCATTCTTTACGGAGCCAAAATTTAATTTTAATGAATTATTATTTGCTTCAACTACTGCTCCAAATTTTTCAAGTTCTGTTTTTAAAGCAAGAATGCGATCTGTTTCTTTTATTTTGAGAGTTTGTAAACCGGTTAGCTCAGCATTTATTCTCAGTCCTAAACAAGTAATAGCAAGGGTTTGGGCAATGTCCGGACAATCAGTAAAATCAAATTTAAAGTTGGTGATGTTGCATTTTGTTTTATGCAAAGTAATTTTATTTTCATGGTATTCTGTGGTTATGCCAAATTGCTCATATGTTTTTGCGACAATTGAATCGGGTTGTAAACTATTTTTATTTAAACCATGTAATTCTAGTTGATCAATTTTCCCTAAAGCCATTGCACTATAAAAATAACTGGCAGCACTCCAATCCGACTCATTATAAAAAGAGAGATTATCCGTTTTATATTTTCCTTTAGTTATAATTATTTCATCACCCTTCCATTCAACATCAATTTCGAATGATCTCATTAATTCAATGGTGAGTTTTATATATGACGGAGAAACTAATTGTCCTGATAACTTGATTTTTAATCCGTTTTCAAAAGTTGGCGCAATGAGTAATAACGAAGTAGTAAATTGGGAACTGACATTGGCATTAATTGTAATTTCGTTTTCAATTAATTTTTTGCCGTTTATTTTTAACGGTGGATAGCCTTCTTTTTCTATGTAATTAATGTCGGCTTCTATTTGTTTTAATGCATCCACCAGATCTTTGATGGGACGTTGTTTCATACGTTCACTACCTGTTAATGTAAATGATTTATTTTCGAGAGTAGCTAAATAAGAACAAAGAAAACGCATATTCGTTCCTGCATGATGAATATCTATTTCAGATTTACCGGATTTTATTTCTAATAAATATTTTTGAAGAATAGTCGTATCATCACTGTCCGAGATATTTTCGATTTTGAAGCTAAGATCACCAATAGCTTTAATTAATAGTAATCTGTTACTAATGCTTTTTGATCCGGGCAAATTGATGATTGGAATATGTGAATCAGGATTCAATGAGTGTTGTGTAATTTACAAAGGCTTTTTCGATTTGGACTAGTGATACTTCTTGATCAAAGATGCAAGACCCCAATCCTTTTAATAAACTCATTCGAATAATAGTGTTTTTGTTTTTTTTATCATGTTGAATAAGTTCTAAAATGCTTTTGTATTGACTCTTGTTAAATTTTAAAAGCTCATAATTGGGTTTAATGAGATTAATGATAATAGTGAGGTCGCTTTTTGAAATTAATTTTTTATCCAGTGCAATAAAACTTTCAATAATCATTCCAATGGCAATTGCTTCACCATGTAACAATTCATTTTTTGTTGCAAGCAAACTTCCTTCAATAGCGTGACCAATTGTATGTCCGAAGTTTAGGGTTTTACGAATGCCTTTATCAAAAGGATCTTTTTTTACAATGGCAGTTTTTAACGCGACACTTTTTGTAATAATTTCTTCCAATTGTTTTTTGCCATTGTGAAGATCTGTTATTAATTTTTTGTCGGCGATCAATGCCATTTTTACAACTTCAGCCATACCATTTTTTAAGTGACGTGTATCTAGAGTTCCCAGAAATGGTGTGTAAATAAAAACGGCGTCTGCTTGCGTAATCGTTCCTAATTGATTTTTAATATTTCCAAGATCAACGCCACATTTACCGCCAATACTAGCATCGGCCATTGCTAAAAGTGTAGTAGGAATATGAATAAATGAAATCCCTCTTTTGTAAATACTCGCTATAAAACCTCCGAGATCTGTAATTACCCCTCCTCCTAAATTAATTAATAGTGAATTTTTATCTGCATTTATTTCGCTTAATCCTTCCCATATTTCGGAACAGGTATTTAAAGTTTTATTTTGCTCACCGCTTTCAACTTCAATTATTTCAGCGGTATGTAAGAGTGGACAACTTTCCGCTAAAATAGGATAACAATCGGCAAACGTATTATTATCTACTAAAATAAAAATCTTAGAAAATTTATTCTTTTTAAGATAACTATTCAAATTTGAAAATGAATCCGGTTCAAAGAATATATTTGATTTATTAAGAGTAGTTGTTGCCATAATCTATACAATGAAATTACATATTAATTGGAAATTAAAAAAGGTCTGAGTGCTCTTATTTGTTTTATTAATTTGTCTGATTCTTCAAAATTTAAAGTCTGCTGCCCATCAGATAGTGCTTCCTCAGGTGTTGGGTGTACTTCAAAAATGACGCCATCTGCTCCCGATACCAAAGAAGCAAGAGCCAATTTACTTACATGATCGCGAATGCCAACACCGTGACTAGGATCTGCTATAACCGGTAAATGCGATTTTTCTTTTAGGACTTGAATGGCGTTAATATCAAAAGTATTCCGATAAGCTGTTTCAAATGTTCTGATTCCACGTTCACACAAAATTATTTTTTCATTTCCTTTTGAAAAAACATATTCAGCCGATTGTAAGAGTTCATCAATAGTTCCACTAATTCCTCTTTTTAATAGCACTAATTTATTTAAAGAACCAAGCGCATCTAATAAATTAAAATTTTGTGAATTTCTTGCGCCGACCTGAAATACGTCAACGTAAGGAAGCATTTCTTCAATTTGTGAAACTTGCATTACTTCAGTCACAATTTTTATATTGTGAGGTACACATAATTCATGCATCATTTTCAAGCCTTCAATTCCTAATCCCCTAAAAGAATAAGGCGAGCTTCGTGGTTTAAAAACCCCACCACGAATAATTTTAATATTGTTTCGCACTAAGTGTTCAACAACTAATTCCATTTGTTTTTCGTTTTCAACAGAGCACGGACCGGCAATTACTATTGGATTTCCGGCTTCATAAATTAAACCTTCACCCAAGTCAATTGTAGTATTGGTTAATTTCCATTTTTTACTTACTAATTTATAATCATCGGTGACTGAATGTACATCTTGCACACCCTCTAAATGACCAATTTTCCGGATGTCAAATTTGGTTTTACTAAAACAAACTAAATAGTCATTCAATTGCGTTTTCACAAAGTTTGATTTGATCGAATTTTGATTTAGCATTTCTTGTATTGAATCAAACTTAGTTTTATCAATATTTTTTTGGAGTTGAATAATCATACGGCTATAGTTTTTGTTTTAATTATTGAATTAATAAATTCGGAAATTGGTTGTTTATTTTCAAGAGCTTTTATAAATGCACTTCCAATAATGACGCCATTACTCAGAAAACAAGCATCTTCAAATTTAGTGGAGTTGTTAATTCCAAATCCAATCAAT
>JABDBZ010000083.1 GCA_013288385.1 Bacteroidota bacterium | reverse complement strand
ACTTTTTAGTTTTAATGGAAAACGAAAAATTAAAAATGGAACTTCAAAATATTATTTACGTGAGGCTTGCAAAGAAATATTACCAACCGAAATTTATTCGCGTTTCGATAAAGTTGGTTTTGAAACACCAATGAAACTCTGGGTTAAATCGCTTCAAGCAAACATATTTGAAAGTATTAAAAATGCCAATTTTCATTTTGTAGATATCAATCATTTAAAAAGAAATTACAATTCAGAAAAACATAGCCATGTGAAACTTCTCTTTAAATTATTTGTGCTTTCAAAATGGCAACAGGTATTTAGCACTTAGAGTCCGTATTGAATACTTCTCTCTAATTGTCAACTTTTTGTTGAGTAATACGCATTTTTCATAGAGGCAAATACTTTTAATCTTCATTTTTTTTACCCATATTTACTTCTTAAATTATCCAAAAATGCAATTCAGAAATATATTTCTTTTTCTATTCACACCTTTATTCTTCCTTTCTCAAAATGAGTATGTCGATTACCGTTCTGCAACAAATGCTCTTTATTGGAAAAATCGCAAACCATACGAAGGTTATTGGCAGCAGGATGTACATTATAATTTAAAAGCAATAATTGATGATAGTACAGATATTGTAAGTGGAAAAGAAGACCTCACCTATTGGAATAATTCACCTTATGATCTTTCAATTGTTTATTTTCATCTCTACTCTAACGCACAGTGTAAAGATTCTTATCTCTCAGATCTATATAAAAACAATGATTACAAATTTAAATATGGTAAGTATCGCGACAAAGATTTAGGAACCGTCGTAGAAACAATTCAAATTAATGGCGTTAATTTAAAAACAGAACTAGATAACACAATTTTAAAAGTGTGGCTTCCAAAACCTGTAAAATCAGGCGAATCAATCACCTTCAATATTAATTTCAAAACTTATTTTGATAAAGAAGTTATTCGCAACCGAATGAAAATGTTTAATTCATTTGGTAGTAAACAATATGATCTCGTACATTGGTATCCTCGCATTTCAGTATTCGATCATAAAATGGGTTGGGATACTCAACAACATATGGACCATGAATTCTATGGCGATTTCGGTTCTTTTCATGTTGAACTAACTTTTCCAAATAATTATATTGTAGATGGCACTGGTATCATGACTAACGAAAGTGAAATGTTACCTGATACGCTTCGTAAAAAATTAGACATTTCAAATTTTCTTAAAAAGCCATTTAATTCTCCTCCAAGCACAATTATTAAACGTGATGGCTCCACAAAAACATGGAAGTTCAGTTCTATTAATGTCCATGATGTTGCATATACAGCTGATCCGAAATATCGTATTGGTGAATCAAAAATTGATGGCATTCGTTGTATTGCTTTGGTGCAAGAACCTCATGCAGCCGGTTGGCACAGTGCCTCGCAATACTTAACAAAAATAATAGAGGTAAATAGTTACAATATTGGGCCGTATCATTATCCCAAAATGATCAGCGCCGATGCAATGGATGGAATGGAGTATCCTATGATAACTCTCAATGGTGGTTGGGATCCAAATTACAGAGGATTGTTCATACATGAATTAACACACAATTGGTTTTTTGGAATGGTTGGCAGCAACGAAACTTATCGCGCGTTTTTAGATGAAGGCTTTACACAATTTTATACAGCTGATACTTATCAATTTATTGAAGGTCCTTTTTCTATTGATGGAAAAGGAAAACCAAAATCATTGATGGATAAATATGTGAATGAGCATACAAAACCTGTAAAAGTAATTGATGAAGATATTTACAATCCTTATTATACAACAAATGTAATTCGCGATGAACAAGTAACTTTAAATACGCACAGCGATGATTTCAATGGAGGAATTAGACATGGTGGAGGGTATAGTCAGGTTTATTTTAAAACTGCTACTATGCTTAAGAATTTAGAATATGTTTTAGGAAGAGCTTTGTTTGATAAAGCCATGCAATTTTATTTTTATCAATGGAAATTTTGTCATCCTTATCCCGAAGATTTCAGAAATTCTATTACTCAATTCACAGGTACCGATTTAAATTGGTTCTTTGATCAATGGATTGAAACAACCAAAACAATTGATTATAAAGTTGGGAAAATAAAACACAAAGGCAATGGGAAATTTGAAATAACATTCAAACGCAAAGGTGGTATGCAAATGCCAATTGATTTTGCGGTGATAGATGGAAATGATTCTGCGCGCCATTATTATATCCCGAATACATGGTTCGAGAAACCAACCAATGCTACTACTCTTCCAAGATGGATTGGCTGGGGACCAAAATTAAAACCTACTTATACTGCATCAGTTACTGTTAGTTCAGGGATAAAAAATGTGATCATTGATCCCAGCAAACGCTTGGCGGATATTGATATGACAAACAATGTAAAACATGGTAATGTAGGCATTCGTTTCGATTCTAAAGTATACAATCCTCCAAACTGGAAACAATATGATATGCGCGTTCGTCCGAGTTTATGGTACAATGGTTACGATGGATTAAAAGTTGGTGCGGCATTAAGCGGAGATTATTTATTGACTAAGCATGTTTTTGATCTTACCGGATGGTTTAGTACAGGTTTTTTACAAGGTTATATTAATAGTCAGGATAAAGTAAATAAGTATAATACTTTTTCATTCATCTTTAATTATAAAACAAGCTTAAATAATTATATTAAGAAAGCTAATTTCTATACGCAATTGAAATCGGTTGATGGTTTAGCTGGAGCAATTATTGGATTTGAAAAGAAAAGCAATAATGAAAAAACCAGGTTTTATACGCACTACAAAGGAATGTTACGCGATGTACCCCAAGATATGGTTTACTTGATTAATCCAACTGAATGGGGTTATCAAAAATTTAATAGCGCTATGCATTTTGGGTTTGATCATAATTACCGTTACAGAAAAGGTGTTGGCACAATTAATTTTAATGCAAGAACTTCTGCATTTACAAATGATTATGATTATTCTGCACTCACATTAACCTCTGTAAACAAAAATGATCTTGGCAAGATCAATATCAATACACGAGTATTTGGACAATTTGGTTTTGGAAAATCAATGCCAAGCGAAAGTATGTTGTATGTTGCAGGTGCAAATAATGAAGATCTAATGGATAATAAATTTACCCGCTCCTATGGATTTGTGCCAAGAAATTGGGGAGGTTATGGTGACGTTACTGGTCATTTTACTGCTGGTGGAGGGTTAAATTTAAGAGGTTATTCAGGTTATTTATTACCTGCTTTAAATCCGGATGGTTCACAAAGTTATCAATACAAAGGAAGCACGGGTGCGGCTTTTAATACAGAAATAGAATTCGGAGAGTTATTCAGTTTCATGAATCCAAAATTTTTAAAAAACAGTATTAAAATACAACCTTATTTATTTGGCGATGTTGGTATTATAAATACAAATGCTCCAGGTCAAACAATTGTGATGAGCGATGTAATGGCAGACGCAGGCGTTGGTGCTACCCTTAATATTATGCGTTGGGGACAATTAAGCGGGTTAAAACCATTAACGATTCGTTTTGATATGCCGTTTTTTATTTCCCGTTTACCTAATGCAGAAAAAAATTATGTACAAGTTAGATGGATGGTTGGAATTAATAGAGCGTTCTAAAAACAAAAAACACTTTCAAATAAGAAAGTGTTTTTTACTATTAATTGGTTTTGATCTATTTCAATATCTTATTTATTTCAGGCTTAAAATACAAATTGCTTTTTAGTATTTTCCCATCCTCTCTAAAAATTGGCTTTCCATTTTCATCGAGTTTACTCATATTACTTCTATGAATTTCATCGTACACTTCTTCAATTTTATGCTGTAAACCGTGTTTTAAAATAGTTCCAAATAAAATATATAACTGATCTCCTAAAGCATCGGCAACTTCAATAATATCACCGTTTTTGCATGCTTCTAAATACTCTTCATTCTCTTCTTTAATCAAATTATAACGAAGTGTATAATCTCTTTCTTCGATTAATTTAATTTCATCCGAATTTCCAATTTCGAAAACATCATGAAACTCTTCAACAGATTTTATTTTTTGATATAATACTGACATTTTATTTCGATTTTGCTTCTAGCTTTCTGCCTTTGTAATTTTCATTTATCTGTCCAATTACTTCTTCCGTAATATCAAATGCAGGATTTCCATAAACGATCAAAGGTACATTCTCACTATATGTTAATACATAATCAAATTTTCCGGAATACTTTTCATTTATTAATCGCTTGATCTCGGCTTTGAACGCATTGTTTTTTTCATTCAACTCTAATCCCAAATTATCCATTTGAACACGTTTACTTTGAGCATCCCGTTCAATGGACTGAATGTCTTTAGCTTTAACAGCCAATTCACTTTCGGGCATAATACCAGCACTGGCAGAGCTTTGGTAGTCTTTTACTTTTTCCTCATACTTCAGGCTTAAACTTTCTAAACTTGCTTCAATTGCGGTCTTAGTTTTCTCCAGTTTTTTAACCATATCCAAAACAAATAAACTCTTCTCATTTATTTGATCGATGTTGATGTATGCAATTTTACCTGTTACCGGAACATTTTTGTTTTCAATAACAACTTGATTTTTGCTGGAAGATGATTTTTCAATCCCGGATTCACTTGTTTGATTTGCGCCCCCAACTTTATAAAAAAGGTAACCAACAGCAATAACCAAAACTCCATTTATCGCAAGTAAAACTTTATTCATTGATTTAATTTTATACAAATATAACCCCAGATTTTAAATAATAAAAAGATGAAAAGTTAACAAAGAATAAAATTAGAATTATTTATCCTCCTTCATAAACATCACAAAAAAAAGCGATCTCAAATAAGATCGCTTCCTTTTCAAAAAAAATATTTTATTATTGTTTAATCACACGTATTGTTTCAATCGTTTCGTTTCTTTCCTTAATTTTAGCGAAATACACCCCATTTGATAATTCGCTGACATTAATAGATGAAAGTGTAGCTTTTATAGGTTGTGTAAATATTAATTGCCCCATCGTATTATACAATTCAATATTTGTATTTTCAGTTAATGTTGAAATTGAAATATTAAACAATCCATTATTTGGATTAGGATAAATTACAGTTTTCACATACGAAGCACTATTTACTTTAATTCCTGCACATGCATCAACAATCTGAGTTAAAGTATAAGTATTTGTGCAACCATCTATATCAGAGCCTGTAACAGTATATATTGTTGTTGCAGTTGGAGTAACAACCGCTACATTGGTTGAAGACGTAGCATTTGCCCATACATAGCCTAAACCTCCTGATGCAGTTAATGTTGCAGTTTGGTTTATACATAAAGTTGGAGTGCTAGTGGTTACATTTACTGTTGGGCCATTTGCAACACCAATTGTAACCAGTTTGCTATCTATACATCCATTAAAATCATAACCAGCAACAGAGTATGTAACAACAGTTGTTGGAGTAACGGCAATTGAAGCTGTTGTAGGTCCGGTATTCCAAGAATAAGTATTTGCACCACTTGCAGTAATTGTAACTGCAGGAGCTCCCAAACAATAAAAATTATTTGAAGCAACTGCATTAATAGTTGGATTAGGATTTACCAAAAGAAGCGTTGTTGCATAACTGGTACATGTACCAATAGTTCCTAAAACCGCATAGGTATTAGGAACAGATGGTGACACAACAATTGGATTAACTGTTTGAGTTGTGCTCCATGAATAAGATGCAGCACCAACACCGGTAAGTGTGGCCGATTTACCTACACAAATCGCCGTAGGGCTCGAAATTGAAACGGTGAAGCTATTAGCCACATAAACAGTAGGTGTAACTGTATTACTAACACACCCTGCTGTTGAAGTTCCTACCACAGTATATTGAGTTGTAACAGTAGGCGAAACAGGGTTACCACCCGAATATGTATATGTTGATGCACCAGAAGGTGTAAATGTATATGAGCCTGGTGTTGGGCAAATACCACCATCAGGTACAGTAATAGTTGGTGTAGTATTTACTGTTACAAATGCAGGTTTTTTAGCAAAACAAGTATTCCCTGAATATGTACTAACCACATACATAATGGATGCGCTTGGAGTAATAACTATTGAATTAGAAGTAGAAGATGAGGGACTCCAACTGTAATTATTAACACTACTACTAGCAGTTAATGTAACTGAATTTCCACTACAAATACTTGGGGAATTCACTGTAAGATTAATACCATTTGCGAATATTGGTTCTACCCCAAACATGCCATAATTTTGATTGAATGAAATTAGGAAACCTGCCAATAAACCGGATTGATAAAAATAGTTAGGGGGAATATAATTAACTGGCAATACTCCGTATGGAAAATGGGGAGCAGTTGGTTGGGACAGCCCAGAGTGGTATGCTACACCACCTGTAAGTGCAATTGGACTTGGGAAAAAGAAAGTTACAAATTTGTTAAGGTCATTAGCTGTTAGTATAACAGTATTACTTGCGGCCAAAAATCCACCAAAATTGTTTGCCAAAAGTGCAAATACAGGTTTACCAATATTTGATGGGTCACTAGCAATAGCAATATCTACTGCCACAATTGTTGAGTTGACCGCAGGAGTAAAACGCATTAAAATAGAATTACCTCCTGCAGAATAACCAACTCCAAGTGAGTAATTATTAACCACACTTGTTGGTTGACCCAATCCCAACACTTCACATGTCACAGATTGATTAGTTACTGCCGAATTATTAAAATTATTTTGATCCGATGGAACTGTTACTGTGATCGTACTAGCACCTTGAGTAGTTGGTGTAAAAGCAGGGAAATTAGCCATAATTGTTCCCCCTGCAGCTATAGAAGGGATGACTGTGGTAGCTGTAAATGTATTCGCTCCTGACATAGAAAGATTAACCGTAGCATTATTTGCTGTTGTGCTCGCAAAATTTTCAATTACAACACTAAATGAATATGGTGAACTTGGAATCATAGGTATTTTACCATGTGAAACAATCTCTTCAACGGCAATTTCATTCGTAAACGTATTAATATAACCTAAGTTAAAATTAGGTCTGAAATTAGTTTGCGCTACATTTGCTGGTGCTGAAGATGCACTACTGTTGGTAGCTCCACCCTGCGTAATATTAGTTTGTGCTGCATAATTAGCAACTGTTGGTCCAGTTTCATAAGGACCATTTGAATACCAATCATAAGCAACATATAATCCACCACCAGTGTATGTAAAGTTAGATGGAAACATTAAATTAATTGTATTTGCAGCAGGTGTTGCAGGAAGTGTCATTGTATCATTATAAACCGATGTCATAGAAGTTATAACGTTGCTCCAAACTGTACCTTTTTGATAAATAGGATCCGACGTATTTTGAAGATAGATTTGAATGGTTCCTGTTACTGGAGTTGTTCCTGTTCCATTCACTAAATTAAAACCAAGAGCATTTAAGGCAGTAACGGTTGCTATGCTTGAAAGTTCATAAGATGGAATGATAAAACAACCTCTCACATAAGCATGAGCAGATGAGCCATTCGGTGCACGTACATTGGTTGTGCTTGTGCCCATTGGTGCTGTAAAATAAAATTGTTGTGAAAAGCTGTTATAAGAAATTAGCATTCCTATAATAGCAAAAATCAAGTAAATTTTCTTCATGAAAGTTTTTTTATGTTCTGCGAAGTTAGTAAAAAAA
>JABDBZ010000082.1 GCA_013288385.1 Bacteroidota bacterium | reverse complement strand
TTCAAAACATTAAATACATTTTAGAAGATTCAGGAAGTAGTTGGTCAAAAATAATTGATGTAACTGTTTTCTTGACGAATATGAAAGATGATTTTCCTATTTATAATAAAATATGGGCCGATTATTTCAGAGAAAATGCACCTTGCCGAACAACCATTGAAATTAATAAACTGCCCACGCCCATTGCCATTGAATTAAAAGTGATTGCAACTATTGATTAATTCGTAAAAAAAAGACTAATTTCATATATATGACTAAACTAAAATTATTTTTTGTAGCATTAGTAATTGCTCAGTTTGGAGTTTCTCAAGGCTTTGTTCAAAGCAATTGGAATGTGTAATGGCAGTGTTGTTTTTAGTACTACTATGACTCCCGGCCCATTCACCGCTATATTAACAAACTCCGCTTCTTGTCCAAATTCAACAGTTCAAAGTTCAACTGGCAATGCAGTTACAATAAGCAGTTTATGTACTTGTTCGGGTAATTATACTGTAAGCATTTTTAATAGTAGTAATATATTGGTTGGATTTGAATTATTGCAAGTTCCAATAACTGCAACTTCTGCACTTACTTTAATGACCCCAACAATTAATCCTGCTCTTTGTCCTACCTGTTGTAATGGTAGTGTTTATATAGGTTGGAGTGGCGGCTATGCGCCAACAGTTACAGATGCTACTCTAACTATTGATGGATCTAACATTGGCAGTTCTTATTTCCCTAATCCAACGGTTTGTGTTGGCCAACATACCTTATGCGTTACCGATTTAGATAATTGTGAAGTATGTACCACTTTCTCCATGGGTTTTGCTGGCGTATCAGGCTTAAAAGAAAACTATGCATTTTCTCAAATCAGTATTTCTCCGAATCCTTCTTTTGATCAAATACAAATCAATACGAGCTCCTCTGAGCCTATAGGGTCGATACAATGCTTTGATTTGGATGGTAAACTTGTTTTACAATCATATGAAGGGCAAGGACTAAGTAATAAAATAAGTTTAGATGTTTTTGGTCTTAAACCCGGAATATATTTAATTGAAGTTCTTAATAAAAATAATGCAACTATAGGAAGACAAAAACTCGTAAAAATTCTACAATAAATATTGGTTCTCAAAAAACCTAGAAATCACACGATTACAGACGTGAAAACATAGGTGTTAAAGCCTGGTTTTTATTACTTATCGCTTGCATTTTATGGTTAATGGGCAAAATATTTGATTTTATAGAAGTTATTTGTACCTTAGACTAAATTTTAGTGATATGTTATTAAAAGAAAATAGTTCTATACTCATACCGATTGATTTCTCAAAGCAATCGTTAATAGCAATTAGGCATTCGTTTAATATGGCCAAATTAACTCGCTCAAAGTTGATTATTATGCATGTATACAAGGCTGGCACCCCTAATCTTGCAAGCGAACTAGAGAAACTTAAAAATGAAATTATTCAAGAGTCAGGCTTAGTTGTTGAGACTTTAAACTTTGAAGGTGACATTTATGATACAACAGATAAAAAAGCTGTTGAATTAAACTGTATGTTAATTGTTGTGGGACTTGATACGCACGTAAGATTCAGAAGTTTTATGGGAACCAATCAAGCAAGCAAATTTATTAAAAATGCTCCTTGCCCTGTAATTACAATTCGTTCTACGAATGCCACATTTAAATGTCAAAATATTATTTTACCTTTTGATTTAAGTCCTGAAAGCCGCGAAAAAGTTGGTATTGCAATTCAATTAGCGCATTATTATAAAGCCGATTTAAGAATTGTTTCTGTTTTCCCACCAAGTGATTTAAAATACGAAAACAAACTCTTGCCTTATTTACAGCAAGTAAAAAAATTCATCAAAGAAAAAGGCGTTAATTGTAGTAATAAATCAATTCCTGCTAATGATGTTGCAGAAGCTATTGTTGATTATGCTAATAAAAATGATTGCGACTTAATTATTCAAATGAATAAAAAAGACAAAAGCTTAGGTGAAATGTTTGGTGGTACAATGTCAGAAAAAATGGTGGATATTAGCAATGTTCCTGTTTTAAGTATCAATCCAATGAAACGCGAAAGCTTTAGTACCGGTATTCACTAGTTTACACCTCCAAAATTATTAAGGATCATTGCCTTTCCCCATTTCTCTTTACCATAATCCTTGATTAATTGTTTCTTGAATTCCTCTGTTTTAATTGGTTTTTTCTTCGTTTTAGGTAAAATCAAATTCGTTAATGATGGTTTAATTATTTCAACTTTTTTTGCAAAATAAATAGTGCCGCCGTCTTCAGTTGCTAATCCCAATATCAAACCAGGTAAACCATTAAAACTTTCAGGGCCAAATCCCGGACTAATTTCCTCAGCATACCATGCATAAACTCTGCTACTATCATTCTCTTTCCAAATGGCTTTACGGCAATTATAACCCGCAATATTTCTTTGTCCATCTGTAATTTTCCATCTCCGCCTCGATAAAGAATCTTTAAGCATAAACTCTTCGCCCCATATTTTCTTTAATGTAATTTTTGAATCGGCCGCCTTATTTTGATAAGTGAGATTTCTGGAAGTTGCCCATTCATAATTATCGCGGTATTCACTTTCAACAGGTTTAAAACAAGAAATAGTATCATTAAAAAATAATTCAAAATCGTCGATCTTAATTTTATCACTTTCCTTTACCCACTCTTTTATATCTTCCCAATGCTTTAAACGCTTATATAAATTAGTTTTACGCTCATAGGTAACTTTGCCGTAAGTAATTTGAGATTTTAAATTACTTATGCAGAGAAAGTAAAATATAATTATGAAAAAATTAATCTTCACGACCTTCTTCTTTTGTTTTTTGACTATTAAATTTATAGGTGATATTCAATAAAAAATAACGTGTAATAATTTTTGTCTTTGAATCGGTAATAATATTATTGTAAACCTGGCGATTGGCTACAATATTTTGATTAAAAATATCGTAAGCTTTTATGGCTAAAATAAAATTTTCGAGCTTCCCAAAATTTTTATAAAGAGATGCGTTCACAATGCAATAATTAATATTGTAACCATTTGTTCTCTTGCTATTGATATTATAATTGGCGTCGGATTCAATAAATATTTTTTTCGGGAATTCAACTCTACCCATAAAACTAAATTGCTGTGTTGTATAAGCTTTATTGTTTTGACTATTAACTGTGGAGTACGGAATATTATAATCGTAAGAAGAACCTAAATCAAAATAGTATTTATCCAAATCAATAGTGAATTGAAGGTTGCCACTATAACTCGTATTTTTTGTTGTATTCTTTTGGTTGTTGATGATATTATTATTGCTGTATAAATTTGTATTTAAATTTGAGCTTACATTTAATATTCTTTTATATAAAGGCAAATTACCGCCTACAAAAAACGATCCGGTATAATTTCCGTTCACGTTAGTGGCAGTAGAAATAGAACGGCCAATAGAATCATAAACCAAATTACTTGAAAAAGCATTTTGAGTTAAAACATAATTACCTCCCAACCAAATATACTTACCCGAAATAGGTTTATAGGAATTAAAATTCATATTAAATTGGTGGGCAAAAGTTGGTCTCAAATTTGGATTACCCAAAGTAATAAAGTTTTGATTCGCATTATTTTGTAAAGGCTGTAATTGATTAATACTTGGTTGTTGCGAATTGGTGTTGTAATTAAAAGATAAATGTTGGTTTTGACTAAAATTATAATTGTAATTTACAAATGGGAGAATATTATTTACATTTTGCTTAAATACTTTATTTGTATAATTATTAGTGTTTATCAAACTCACTTGCCTTACTCTTGTGCCAATGCTGATGCGGTATTTTTTTATTTCATAAATTAACCTGGCTTTTACCTGGTTCACCAATTTTGAATTCGTAAAATTGTTCGAGAAAACAGAATCTAATAAAGAGTAATCCTCATTTAATTTATTCAGTGATTTTTTATACTGATTGTTCGCGTTGTATGTATATTCATAGGTGACTTCCGATTTTATTTTTTTAGTAAAAGGTTCAAAGAAAATGATACTTGCATTATGTGTTAAGTTTTGTGCACTGCTTTCTTTTTTTTGATCAATATTATTGAGCGCAGAAACTGTAGTCGTATAAAATGAATTGATTGTTTGCAACAAACCACTTCCGGTATTGTTTGCATAATCAAAAGAATAAAACGCATTAAGCGTTCTGTCTTTTTTCTTGAAAGATCTGTTTAATCTCAAGCCTGAGCTAACATCATAACCGGTAGATAAATTTGAATTATTGTTCTGCGTTTCTCTACTTACAACACCTTCTGTAGTTGCGAAATTATTATCTGCGTATGTAGTTGAATTATTAACATTATAAGTAATTTTTGGTGTTAGCGTGATTTTTGTTAATGAATCAATTTCGTGCGTTACAGTTAGGTTATAAGTATGATTTTGATTTTGACTCGTATTTTTATTTACATTATTGGTAATATAATTAGTGTCCTTTAAAAAATACTGACTGCGTTGCGTACTTTCGGTAACCAATAAATTATTTTTATAGGAGTAGTTCGAATTTATTTTTGTTTTTTTACTGAGTTTATCATTATAATAAATGCCGGTATTCAATGTGCGCGGTATTCCCTGACCTTGATCATTAGTTAAACTAAAATTATTATTATCCTCATTCCATGAATAATCACGTTCGTTATCTAATCCATATTTTTCAACATCGTTCCACCCAAAGCCCGTTTTTGGTGTATTAGCACCCAAAGCAAACACGGATATTTTTTGTTTATTTCTGAATTTATTTAATAAAACACTACTTTCATAAAATTTCTGGCCATCACTTCCTGCTGCTACTTTGCCGAAGTACCCTTTTTTAGCATCATCTTTCAATTTTAAGTTCATCACTTTAATTGTTTCGTCGCTCGTATTATCAGCAGAAGCATTTTCATCTTTTTTTTCGTACACTTGAATTGACTCTACACTATTGGCTGCTAAATTTTTCGTGGCCATTGTAGGATCGGCACCAAAAAATTCATCTCCATCAACCAGTACTTTACTTACCTCTTTACCTTGTGCTGTAATTTTACCTTTTGCATCTACTTTTACACCGGGTAATTTTTTTAAAAGATCTTCAACTGTTGCGTTTGGCTTCACTTTAAAGCTATCTGCAGTATAAATTAATGTATCGCCTTTATAATAAACCGGATCTTTATATGCAAAAATTGTTACCTCATCTAAATTCACGCTGTTTGGAGGCATAATGATGTTATTAAAATTGACTTCATAATTTTTTGCGCTGCCTATAACATATAAAATTTTATCTCCAAATTTGCGGTAAGAGATCACTACTTTATACGTATCAATTGGCATTTCTTTTATCTCAAAAAAACCTTTCTCATTGCTTCTGGTAAATTCAATCATGGTTGAATCGCCGAGTTTAATAACTGTAATCACAGCGTTTTGGAGAGGTTGTTTTGCGGCTGTATCTTGCACCGTACCTTGAATAGAAAGTCTTTGAGCTTTTGTAGTAAAAACCAGTAATACTAAAACAGCTAAAAACGTTTTACGAAGCATAAGGCTCGACAATAATACAAAACAGTTAATTAGGATACAGTTAAATTACATAAAAGGTAAAATTTTAAATAATTTGATACTTTTGTATTAATTGGCCTCGTAGCTCAACTGGATAGAGTGTCGGTTTCCGGAACCGAAGGTTGGGGGTTCGACTCCCTTCGAGGTCACTTTTAAAATTATTCAAATATAATAAGAGCAGGGCTTCTGAGGGTTCTGTTTTTTCTCTCCGTAGAGGAACCGTAGAGAAAATATATTTTCTCTGTGTTAAGAATGTGTTTAGATAAATTATCATATAGAATGGGCACTACAAAGGACATACCAAGCTTTAAGATGTCATATTAAACTGACATCAAAGATGTAAAACCGGGAACTTTTCGTAATTTAGTCTATGATTAAAAAATCAACTTTTGATTAAGTTTATTATAGCCAACCATTTTGAATACAACAATTTTATAATTATGAAATGGTTGGATTTCAAACAAAAAATGTACTCTTTTAAAAGAAATATTGGTAATAAAAAATCAAGCTAATCTAAATTTAACTTAATAAAGAAAATGTATCACAATTATACTCTAGAAAATCACCTCCAGAATATTGCTAATGAAAACGGTAATGCAAAAATACTTTTATCTATTTGGCACATGAATAAAAATCATTTGCCAAAAGCTATGGATGCAATTGCACTTAATTTTCCAAATTTTAGTTTACATGAAAAAAGCCATTGTGATACAATAATAAAAAACATCGAATCATTTCTTGGTGAAAAACGTATAAAAACACTAAGTCCGACCGACACTTGGTTAATTTTAATGGCTAGCTACACACATGATTTGGGAATGATAATATTTTATAAAGCACTCGAAAAACAATGGTCTGATATTGAATTTGACAGATTTTTAGCTGATTGTTCAAGAAATACATTTGACAATTCCTTGAGTAATGCTGCAAAATTTATAATTGAATTCAAAAACTTAACGGATGACAAAATTAAAAATAAAGCACCGGAGTTGTTTGGTAAAACTAGCCCTCTTAAAATTCGAAATGCTGTAGGGCTTATAAACGCTGAATACTTTCGTAAAAAACATCATATAAGAAGTAAAGAAATACTTCTTGGAATTGATAAAGATTTTGAAAGGCTTTCCAATACTTTCTATTGTGATCAATTACCTAATCGGTATAAAAAATTACTTGGGGATATTGCTTTTGGTCATGGGATTGATTTCGAACGAATTTTAGGAATTTTAAAATATCAGGCTAACGGATTTTGTTCAGACTTTATTCATCCAAGATTTATTGCCTGTATGTTAAGGCTTGGCGATATTCTCGATGTAGATGATAAGAGATTTAACAACTTCTATTTAGAAGCTTTTGATCAAGAAATGCCTTCTGTTACTGATTCTCATTATAAAAAGCATGCTTCATTAGAACATCTGTTAATAAACCCAATATCCATTGAAGTCTCATTAGATTGCCCAGACGAAAACTCTTATAGGGTCAGTAGAGAATGGTTTGATTGGGTAATTCAAGAAGGTGCTAATCAAACAAATAACTGGCAAGAAATTGCTCCAACAGACCTTGATGGGTTTCCCCCACATATTAAAACTGACAAAATTCGAATATTATTAAACGGCTCAGCTCCACCAAAAGAACTTCTAAATCTAAGGTTTTCAATTTCTAATGAAAAAGCTTTATCTCTTATTAAAGGAGGTGCACTTTACGAAAAGACTGAATTTGTATTTATAAGAGAAATAATTCAAAACTCATTGGATGCTATAAAAGTTCAAGTGTGGAAGGACATCGAAGCTGGAATTTATGATAATATCATATATAGACATTTAAATAAGAATATAAGTAAAGACCATAATTCTATTGTAAATAGCATCATTTTTCCTGACGACTTAGCTGACGAAATTATTGATAACTATAATATTAATATTGATATAAAATGGGAAGGGTTAAATAGAGAACGTTTGATCTTCACTTTTTTTGATAACGGTTGTGGTATAAGTGAAGTTGAAATTATTCGAATGTGTAAGAAAGTTGGCGAAAGTAAAACGAAAGAAAAGGAAACAATCGATTTTATTGAAAGAATGCCCTTTTTTCTAAAACCAACTGGTTCTTTTGGGATTGGTCTACAATCTTTATTTTTAAT
>JABDBZ010000081.1:7243-7717 GCA_013288385.1 Bacteroidota bacterium | reverse complement strand
TTATCATTTTGGCCGCTTCATCAAAGTGGATAAACTTGACGTTTATGCCGGACTAATGTTAGGCAATGATTTTGCTCATTATTCATATTCTACAACTTCGGTTTGCCCCGACCATTTAAGATATTCTAGCCCAACTTATGGTGGTTTTGTTTTTTCAGTATATGGCGGAGCAAGATATAGATTTACTGACCATGTAGGAGTTTTTGGAGAATTGGGTTATGGGATAACTTATTTAAACATCGGGGTTAATTTCAAATTTTAAATGGGTTGTATGAAAAAAGTAATTTTAGCGATCCTAATTCCATTTTTTGGATTATCGCAAAACAATAAGCTTGATGAAAAGAATGGGTTTGAATGGTATGTTTTTGGAAGTTCTCCAAGAGATTATAATAATTTGAATTTAGAAATAGATGATGGAGAAGTGAAACTATACACTTGTTCACAAAACTTCTCTAAGTTCGAAGGTGTGAAATT
>JABDBZ010000081.1:0-7233 GCA_013288385.1 Bacteroidota bacterium | reverse complement strand
TTTGATGACATAAACATTTCTTTTAGTAAGGATAAACTATCAACAATTTCGTTCAAAACCAAAAGTTCAACCGGATTAAAATTCCTTCAAAAACTGAAAGAAATGTATGGGGAACCAAAAGCATCCACTATTAAGAAGGGCGACTATGAATGGCTCAGCAATAAAGTCAAGTTGTTGTATGAACATACTTCACCTACAGATGCTCAGATTACTTTCTATTGTAGGAATTTGAAACAATAATGATTGACGGATGTTTATGAATTTAAAGAGATTATTCTAAATGAAATATCTGAGAAATATAATTAATTATTTAAAGTATTCATATACTAAATTTAGGATAGATTACAAGGAATGGTGCGAAAACGAGGATTAAATGAAAGAGGGTTTATGCTTATTGAAATAACTAAGACTTGAACCTCCAAAAAAGACAAAACAGATGAATGAATATATAGAACGAATTAAACAGACAACATATCCATTAAGAAAGCAAATTATTAATCACAAGGTCTATTCGGTAATCAATGATATAGACGAACTTAAAATCTTCATGCAGTATCATGTTTTTGCTGCGTGGGGTTTCATGTCGTTATTGAAAGCTTTACAAAACAATCACATTTCTGTTCCACCATTTTCAGGCGCCTCTTCAGACACAAAACACCTTATTCACGAAATAGTTGTTGGCGGAGAATCTTACTTAGACAGTTTTGGCAATAGAAAAAATCATTTTGAATTATGTCTTGCTGCAATGCATCAGTGTGGTGCAGATACTTCTCAAATTGAAAAGTTTATAGATGAATTAAAATCAAATGGAGATTTTAATTTGGCGTATGCGTCATCTCAAACACCTAAACCAGCTCGCGATTTTGTTGACTTCATTTTCAAAATTATTGGAAGTAATAAAGATTATTTACAAGCGGCTATTTTTACTTTTGGAAGGGAAGACTTAATACCGGAAATGTTTTTTTCATTCATAAATGAGCTTCATAAAAAATATCTGGATAGAATTTCGATTTTTAAACACTATTTTGAAATACACAGAGGGGTTGATAACGCCTATCATGGTCACTTGGCATTGCAAATAACATCAAATCTTTGTGGAACAAATAAGCAATTTTGGAAAGAAGTAGAACTAGCTACCATGGAATCACTGCAAAAGCGTATTGACCTTTGGGATGGAGTATATGAACATATAACAATACGAAAAAAAGCTATTGCCAAAGCAGACTCAAAGATAGTATATCGTAAAAGATAAGTGCTAAGCTTATATAAACAAATCCTTTCGATTATAGCCTTTAAAGACAATATGCTTATGTAAGTCGAAAAAATCTCCTAAATTATTTAATAAACTCTAACTTCGTATAAAGTTCTCCTAATGGAAAAATATATAAACGAAGGCTCTAAAAAAACTCCAGAAATTAATTTTGATTTAAGTAACGGTGTTTTAGAAATTAAAGGTCGATCTATTCCAGAAAACTCAATAGAATTTTATAAACCATTGACCGAAGCAATAGAAAAATATTCTACTTCAGCTAAACCAAATACAACAGTAAACATTTATCTTGAATATTTTAATACAAGTTCATCTAAATGTATTTTAGATGTTTTCAAAAAACTTGAAAGCATTCATAATGGAGGAAGTGAAGTCATTATTAATTGGAACTATGAGGAAGAAGATGAAGATATGCTAGAAGCCGGACAGGACTATCAAGCTATAATTAAAGTTCCATTTAAAATGATTCAGGTAGAGGAAGAATAATTTATTAATTATTATTCCCTTCAATCCCAGACTTAATAAGATTTTTTTGCTTTTAATTTATGGCTCGTAGATAATTTCTAAGGCACCACTTTTATTAAGGTCAGAAACAAGCGTTATGTTTGTTTTTTAAAACCATCATTTATATTTAAAGCAGCAGTATTAGGTGTGTATTGCATAATAGAAATTTGACAGTATGGATAAACAATAAAATAACTCTTCATTAATTTAGTTCTTTTATAAAAGAAACTTTAGCGTCTTGGTATTTCTTTTTCATAACAGAGCTCTTAAAATTAATCATAGTTTCATAAGGACCATCTACAGCGGCTATATTCACTAACCATGCAGGTACAGAACCTCCCGGGTTGACCAATAATTGATAAGTTACTTCTATCACGCCATCTTTCAAAGGAACCAGAGTCCAGGAAGCATTTAGTTCTGTAATTCGGATATGTGATTTTACAGGAGGGATATAATTGGAATTACAAATTGATTTAATAGTCACAATTTTTGTTTCTTCATTTTGGGCGAGAGTTACGTTTACAACAAAATCTCGATCTTCTGCAGGCCAGGGAACCATTATGGTTTGATAATGCATAAATTCCGCTTCATTTATTTTTTTTAAGGTAATTGATTTATCACATCTATACACCCATTTAGGATAACTTTCCCAGTCACTTATTAAACTAACAATGCTATTTAAAGAAGTCTTTATATAAACTACTGATTTTATTTCCTTAAAATCAGAATTTTCTGGTTTTCGAGTATATACTTCTATTCCTTTTTCACTTTTTTTTAAATACCAATCGTCCTTCTTTTCCTGAGAAAAGTAATAGGAGAAGAAATGCAAAATAAAGAAGGTATAAAATACTTTAACCATTTTATATAACTAAGGTAGTTCATTTTCATTATCCAAACTGATTTTAATAGACTTATATTTTATCAATCCATAGCTATTGAACTTTATTTAATTATATTAATAATGAGTTTTAATATGTTTTAACTGCTTTTTTTGATTGAGATTGTTCTTGATACTCAGTTTTATCAGAAGTTGTTGTTTTAAAAATATTTGACCTCAGTTTTTCATTTTGTTTTGCCATCAAATTAAATTGGTTATTTATTTCCTCCATCATTTTTTTTGCTGATTCAGTTGAGATATCCATTTGCTTATTATAAGTCTCAAGCATAGAGGTCATAGTTTTATTAGTAGCTTCCCATTCTTTTTGAATAATTTCTCGCGATTTTTCATTTAATTCACTCCAATTGCTTTGCATACCTTGAAATTGGTTTTGGAGCAGTCCAAGCCAATTGGTATTAAACTTCGCTATCCGATTCCTTAATGCTTCAAACTGTGATGTGAAAAAATTGTTATAAGAATCCGAAATCAAGTTTAATTGTTTATTATAATTATCTATCGCACAGCTTATATTCTTAAACCATTTATTGGCAATTTCATTTGCTTCATCAAGCGTTTCACTTGCTTTGCTAAAATTAGTTGTTTCCATTTTTGTATTTTTTAATTATCGATTAAATTATAAGGTAGGGATTAAAGAAATTATTTCATTTACTTCATCGAGTTCCTAACTTTATATACAAATTATGTTCCAAATAATTTCCGAAATCACTTTAAGCCTTAGGGTAGGAAGCTCTTCATATAATAATCTTAGTAGTCTTTTTTCTTTTAAAAATATATGGAATAAAAATCACAGAAAGGGGCAGTAAAACCCCGGTAATTTAAAGTTACGTTCCAAAAAAAGCCTCCGTTTTTTCAGAGGCTTAGGTTGATTTTTGTTCTTCCTTTAGTAGTGGCCTACATCAGGAATTAGAACTTCTCAATAAATTCATTTATTGAGTTTCCACAACAATAATTCAACATCTATTCTTATACTAATATCATGCCAGTAGTGTACACTTCTATTGTTATTTATTCAAATTTGTATGTAGGATTTATTGCTCTTTAAAAGGCAGGGATTTCAATTCTTAATTGAAGGATAAATAAAGTTAACATACCTTTAGAGAATGAAAAAGTACATTGCGGCTGAAAATGTCCAATTAGTTCAAAGTGGAGATAATTATTTTAACCTTTTGGAAGAAATAATTAATCAAAGTAAAATTACACTACACTTACAAATGTATATTTTCGAAACTGACACTACAGGTCTTAGAATTGTAAATGCTTTAAAACAAGCAGCAGCACGCAATGTCTCAGTTTTTATTTTATTGGATGCTTTTGGATCATATTCCTTTTCCAGGGAAATAGTTCAGGAACTTTTATTATGCGGAATTCGTTTTCGCTTTTTCTCTCCTTTATTTTCATTCGAAAGTGGTTACTTTGGGAGACGCCTGCATTACAAATTAATTGTAGCAGATAAAAAAACATCTTTAACCGGAGGCATTAATATCGCGGATAAATATAATATCAATTCAAGTGAAGCGCCCTGGTTGGATTACGCTTTACTTATTAAAGGAAAAGTTTGCGAATACTTACACTTTTTTTGTGAGGAAATGTATCAAAGAAAACGATCGGATGCTCTTCAGTTATTGGAAAGAAATTTACTGCCTCCCGATGCTCAAAAAGAAAAAGTAAAAATTCGTTTTCGGGTTAACGATTGGCTAAAACGAAAAAATGAAATTCAAAAAAGTTATTTAGAAAGTATTTCAAATGCCAGAAAATCAATAACAATTATCTCAAGCTATTTTCTTCCAAATCGTATCTTACGCCAACAATTAACAAAAGCATCATCCAGGGGAGTTGAAATTAAAATTCTTCTTACTAAAAAATCAGATGTTTGGTCAGCCAAACTTGCAGAAAATTATCTCTATGATTTTTATCTTAGAAATAAAATACGTCTATATGAATGGAACAATTCAATACTTCATGCTAAAGTTATGATTGTTGATGATAATTGGGTTACAATTGGTTCATATAATCTTAATTTTTTAAGTCATTATATTAGTATAGAACTTAATACTGATGTTTCTAATATTACCTTTGCAAATAAACTAACAAAACATGTTGAACAGATTATAACTGATGACAAAGTTTGCAATGAGATCAATAAAAATGAAAAGAAAAACAATAGGATGGTGCAATTAAAAATGTGGTTATTCTATACATTCTATTTCCTTTTAATGAACATTATAGTTTCTAAAAAAAGACAAAGAAAATTAAATTAATATAATTATGGATTCACTTACACATACAGTTATTGGTGCTTGTTTGGGAGAAGCAATCGCCGGAAAACAACTAGGAAAAAAAGCTATGCTTATAGGAGCTCTGGCTAACAACTTACCGGATATCGACGTTATTACTAGTCTTTGGGCAAGCCAAACAGATGAACTTTTAATACATAGGGGTATTACACATTCTATTTTAGTAGCAACTATTTTTTCTCCCCTACTCGCTTTTATCTTTCAAAAAATTTATAAAAAGTATCCCGTTTCGTTTAAACAATGGCTTATCTTATTTGGAAGTGGAATGTTTCTGCACATTTTCATTGACGCTTTCACAACATACGGAACAGGATGGTTTGAACCATTTATGAATACCCGTGTTAGCTTTAACGCACTTTTTATTCTCGATCCTTTACTTACTCTGCCTGTTCTGATAGCCACAATAGCACTCCTCTTTTTAAAAACAGATTCATTAAAAAGAAGAAGTTGGGCAAAATTTGGAATTGGTATGTTTGCTTTTTATCTTCTGTTCGCTTCTATAAATAAAATTTTTGTCAATGGTCAAGTAGAAAAAAATCTTTCTATAAAAGAATTCCCTCATTCTGATTTTATTGCTACGCCAACACCATTAAACAACCTTTTGTGGTATATTATTGTTCGCTCTGATAAGGATTATTATATTGGATACTATTCCATATTTGACAAAAACGCGGACATATCTTTTGAAAAAATAAATAAGAATGATACTTTATTGACAAACGCTTCCGATCCCCAACAAGTTAAAGACTTAATTCGTTTCTCTCAAAACTACTATTGTTTATCCGTTGTAAATGATACCATTGTTTATAGTGATATGCGTTTTGGACAACTTGGTGGTTGGTACAAAAAAAATGCTCCATTTGTATATAATTTTAATTTGGCTCGCCAGGGTAACAATAAAATTGGTTTACAAAAAGCAAGATTTGATTCTTTCAGTGGAGAAGCAATAACACAACTCTTTAAAAGAATGGGTGGAAAGCAATAAATTTATAATAAACCAAAATATGTATACTATTAATGCCAAAAGCTACATCTATCAATGATTATGTCGGTTTACAGCAGTGCATTTTAAAATTAACCGAATCTCTTCTCCTATGGTGAATACGGCTTTAAGCCTTAATTTCTTGTTATCTGAACAAGTTTTTTTATCTTGCTAAAAATTTAGGTTCCTTTATATCAAATGATAAGTCAGAATAATATTAATTTAAAACGAATATTTTTAAAAACTTTGGTTTTAATTTATATTTCTCTTTCTCCAACCTTTTTATTAGCTGATAAAGGAAGAGATTCTCTCGAAAAAAAAAGAATATCATGCACAGATATTTACGAAAAAGCACACCTAACAGTTGAAATCGTAAAATCTTATGCACCAAACTATGATTCTATAGAATTAAAAGGAAATCAATTCGCTGAGCAATTTGTAAATGAAAAGAACAAGTATGGTCAAATGCTTGTTTACTATACATTGTGCAGAACTGGTGTCGATTTAGCTAAATATGAAATTGCGAGAGATTATGCTCAGAGAACCATTTCGATTGCAAACAGTATTCAAAACGATTCTATTGTTGGCAGAATGTGGCTTTCTATTGGTTTTTCGTATTATTCGCAAGGTGATTTCCAAATGGGAATTGGTTCTTATTTAAAAGCTTTGCCTGTTTGCGAAAAACATCCTAATGAAAAATCCTTTAGAAAAATTACAGCGTCTGCTTATAATGGTCTCGGACTTTGTTTTTCAGTAAAACCATATCCTAATAACGACAAAGCTCTTGATTACTATAATAAAGCCCTAAAAATTGATAAAGAAACAAATAATACGCGTGATCTGGGACTCGTTTTAATTCGATTAGGAATTTTACATACTACATTAAAAGATTATAAAAAAGCAGAATCGTATTTATTAGAAGCAATAAATTTTGCTGACAAAGTAAATATACCCATGCTGCAAAAATGGTCAATTGAATCGATGGCAAGTCTGGATAAAAATAAATTAGATTATAATAAAGCGCTCAAAAACTATTACAAATCATTGCAAATATCTAAAGTAACAAATGAAAGACCGGGAATTATTAGTTCTTACATAAACATTGCAGAAATATTTTTCGGTCAAAAAAATTATAATTCGGCTTTGACTTATTTAGATAGCGCGTACTCATTAAGCAGTGTCAGCAAGATTTTTGAACCCATTTATAAAATTGAAGCGTTGCGCTCTGATATTTATAAAGCAAAAGGAGATCTTGGTAAAGCACTTGAATATCACATGAAATCTG
>JABDBZ010000080.1 GCA_013288385.1 Bacteroidota bacterium | reverse complement strand
AAACACAGAAGATATTATGATTGAAAAAGCTATTGCTTTAGTTGAACGTGGCGATTTTTAAATTCTTTTAATAATTAATTTGGGGAGTTAGAAAAAGGTTTAATTACCTTCGCCTCGATGAAAATTTTCTTCTTTTATTTAAAACAACATAAACCTTTATTATTTCTTGCATTAGTTCTTGCCAGTATCAATCAATGTTTTTCATTGTGCGATTCAATTATAACAGGTAAACTTATTAATAAATTTGGCACCTCTCACGTAGAAGATTCTAGTGCTCATTTTTGGAAAACAGGTTCTTCTTATTCAGAGTTTGCTACACAAATTTTATTTTGGTTAGCGTTGTCTATGGGAGCGGCTATGCTATCCCGAATAGCAAAAAACTTTCAGGATTATTTTACCAATATAGTTATCCAACGCACAAGTGCACATATGTATACTGATGGTATTAAAAAAACTTTGAGCTTACCCTTCCAGGATTTTGAAGATCAACGCAGTGGTGAGACATTAGGTCGGTTACAAAAACTAAAGAGTGATACGGAACGTTTTATTACATTATTCATTACACTTATTTTTCAATCATTGATCGGGATCGTGTTTGTGATGATTTATGCAATTCATATTCATTGGTTACTTGGCCCCCTTTATTTAGCAACTGTTCCTATAATTGCAATTGTAAGTTCATATTTAGGAAAAAAAATAAAAGTGGTTTCAAAACAAATATTGGGAGAAACAACCGCTTTGGCAGGAGCTACAACCGAATCGCTTCGCAATATTGAGTTGGTTAAGAGTTTAGGATTAACTCAACAAGAAGAACAACGTTTGAACCAAACAACTTTAAAAATTTTAGGATTAGAATTAAAAAAAGTGAGATTTGTGCGCAGCTTAAGCTTTATACAAGGAACAACTGTTCATTTAGTGCGAACTGCTTTGATCTTTTTCTTGTATTCATTTGTTTTTAGAGATGTTATTAAAGTTGGTGATTTAATTACATTGATGTTCTTTTCATTTTTCATTTTTAACCCATTACAAGAATTAGGAAATGTGATTACAGTTTTTAATGAGACGAAAGTAAGTATGGAAAATTTTGAAAAACTCATGAGTTCAAAAAGTGAAGTGATTCCAGCTAACCCTTCACCACTTGGAAATATAAATGAACTAAAATTTAATTCGGTTTCTTTTAAGCATCAATCGGCTTCTGATCATGCCGTAAAAGATATTTCATTTGCAATTAATAAAGGTGAAACGGTTGCTTTTGTTGGTCCGAGTG
The DNA here is from genome assembly GCA_013288385.1 of Bacteroidota bacterium. Lineage (GTDB taxonomy): Bacteria > Bacteroidota > Bacteroidia > B-17B0 > Aurantibacillaceae > Aurantibacillus. The sequence goes on along the minus strand of JABDBZ010000080.1, from coordinate 6,481 downwards.
GAAGTGGAAAAACCACTTTAGTTAAATTATTAGTTGGTTTGTATCAGCCAATTACCGGGCAAATATTTTATAATGGTATAAGTTCAAAAGAAATTAATTTAAATGAATTACGCCAACAATTAGGTTTTGTTGCACAAGACCCTCAATTATTTAGTGGAACAATAAAAGATAATTTATTGTTTGTAAAACCAAATGCAACTGATGCAGAAATAAATGATGCTCTTCAGAAAGCAGCATGTAATAAATTATTAAAGCGGGCAGACAAAGGTATTGAGACAACAATTGGGGAAGGTGGAATTAAAGTGAGTGGTGGAGAGAAACAACGTCTATCAATTGCAAGAGCTTTATTACGAAATCCGAAATTATTAATTTTTGATGAGGCTACATCTGCGTTAGATTCTTTAACGGAAGAAGAAATTTCTGAAACTATTCGTCAGTTATCAATTAACAAAGAACAGATAACTGTTTTAATCGCTCATCGTTTATCAACGATAATGCATGCCGATAAAATTATTGTACTCGAGCATGGAGAAATCATTGAACAAGGTAAACACGACGATCTATTAGTTGAAAAAGGATTGTACTATGCCATGTGGAGGCAACAGATAGGGGAGAGGAAAAAGTAATTTATTTTTTGAGAATTTTATAACCAATTTGCTTTCTTGGCTTCATTTTTTCTTTCTTTACAATTAGTTCATCAAAATATTGGAATACGACTTCAATATTCTTCGAATTATTTTCTGTTTTCTTTTCCAGTTTTTCTATTGCTAGTCGCAACTCTGTGTTTTCTGTTAACATTTGTCTAAACCTTGTAAATATCCTCATAATTTGAATATTTACTTGAATAGCCTTTGGACTATTTAATACGCTTGAAAGCATTAGTACACCATGTTCGGTGAAAACCATTGGCATGTAACGATCTCCGCCTCTTCCATTCTTTGAGGACGCAAATTGCGTCCTCAAACTTTGAAATTCAGAACTATTTAATTCGAACATAAAATCTTTAGGAAATCTTTCGTTATTCCTTTTAACAGCCTCTTTCAATCTTTTAGTTTCTGAACCATACAGTTCGGCTAGATCTTTATCAAGCATTACTTTTTGACCTCGAATAAAATATATTTTATTCATTACTGTTTCATCGGGAATAATTACAAGAGATTGCTTCATTAGTTTTATTTAAGATTATAAAGCTAATTCGGGAAATTGTAATTGATTGCTATAAAATATAGAAAGTCGTAAAATAAAGTTAGAAGGTGATCAATTGTTCATATAATTGCTTAACCGGCAAACCCATTATATTATAAAAACTGCCTTCAATTTTTTCGATCCCAATATATCCAATCCATTCCTGAACGCCATAGCCACCGGCTTTATCATAGGGTTTAAAATTCATTAAATAGTATTCGATTTCTTCGAGGTTTAGTTTTTTAAAGTAAACTTTACTTGTATCGAAAAATGTAATTTGTTTATTTCCGCTTTTTAAACAGACTGCAGTAAACACTTCATGCATTTTACCGCTCAATATTTCCAACATTTTTTTACCTTCTTGAAAATCAGTCGGTTTATTTAATACTTTATCTTCGCACCACACAATTGTATCTGCGGTTATTAAAATTTCATTTTCTTTTAATACATCTACAAAGGCATTTGCTTTTTTTTCAGCTAAATAAATTGGAATCTTTTCCGCTTTTAAATTTTCATGAAAACTTTCATCAGCATGCGTTGGTTTAACTATAAAATCGAATCCCAAACTTTTTAAAAGTTCTTGTCTGCGTGGTGAAGCTGAACCTAAAATAATGTGAAAGGGAAATTCTTTCAATTTTTTTTCTAAGGAATTCATAATTAACTGAAATAAAAAATCCAACAATAGCCAATACCTAAAAGCATAATAAATTTCAACATTCTGCTGGCATGATTAAATTGCTTTGGTGTATGAGCTTTTACAACCATCATTAATAAAATAAGAAGAGGAAACATTAACCCGAAAAAAATGTATAAATTTCCAGCTGTAAAAAACAGACCTTTATATTTTAAAGAATTATAAACTACAACCAGTAATAGAATATTGGTAATGGCAATTAAAAAAAAACTTACAACCTTACTAGTTTGAATTCCCCACATGATTGGCATCGTTTTCCCTCCTGTTGCTTTATCGCCTTTATAATCTTCCATGTCCTTGATTATCTCTCTTGCTAAACTGGTTATAAAAGCAAATAAGCAAAATATAAGAGTAATTTTTGACGCAGAAAGTATCACTGACATATGATGAACACTAAATTCAGGAATCGTTTTTTGTAAATAAGCAATTTCAAAAACGAAAGTGATAAAAGGGACAGATGCGGTGAGAAGTGAAACAACGATGTTACCAACCAATAATTGTTTTTTAAAATGTGTTGAATAAAACCATAAAGCAGTTGCCGTTAAAAAATGAAACGCTGCTAAGCGAAGATATCCTGTTTTTAAAGCTGTATAAACCCCAAGTATAATACCTAATGTTGTAAAAGTAATATGCAAAATAATCGCCAACCTTCTTTTAATTGCCTTATCAACTACAACAGTATTCGGGCGATTGATTAAATCAGTTTTTACATCGAAATAATCATTGATAATATAACCTGCAGCTGCAATTAAAACTGTACTAATTACAATTAACCCAAATAATTTGATGTAAATATTCGAAGGTATTTGAGCATCATCAAATATTTTTTGAAATACTAAATAATGCATAAAAACTTGAGTTAGAATGATGATAATAAGATTCTCTACCCTAATTAATTTTAGAAAGGCAAAAAATTTATTATTTAAAATGCTACTCATTCTGTTATTATAAAGATAAGAAGATTTATTGTTTTGTTGTTAAGTCAAATAGGAGGATGCCAATTCGTGCTGTCACCCTGAGCGGAGTCGAAGGGCGAGAACATTTTATTTGTCTTTCTCAATACAAAAAATGAAAAGAGATGCATTTTTTTACGCGAAATAACATCTGGGTGAAAGAAATCGACACTGTTTAAACAAGAGCCAATGTCAGTTCGAGTGATTTTGCCTGTCTCCTGCAAAAATCGTATCGAGAATGACCTGACAAGGCTGCCAACTGATTACTCCTTACCCCTAATGAAACTACCACTTCGCAATTTCCCATTTGCCCTGAACGCGCATCACTTGTTCAATAATGTCTCTCACGCAACCTTCACCACCTTTTTTGTCGGAAACATAAATACATATTTCTTTTATTTCAGTGGCAGCATCATTCGGACAGGTAGCAACTCCAACGCGTTTCATCACTTCCCAATCAGGCAGATCATCTCCCATATATATTATTTCATCATCTTGTAAAGCATTTTCGCTTAGATAATTTTTATAACAATCTAATTTATCGTGCTGTTTAATAAATATATCTTTGATACCTGTTCTTTCTAAGGCCTTTTTAACCGGCTCATTATTACCGCCAGAAATGATAACAATTCGGTAACCTTTTTTTATAGCAAGTTGAACGGCATATCCATCCTTAGAATTTAAATTACGTAATAATTCACCTGTTTCAGTAACAATAACTTTCCCGTCGGTTAACACACCATCCACATCAAAAATAAATGTGGTGATCTTATTTAAACGTTGCTTGAAATTGAGCATGCTATTTTTGTTGATCTACAATTAAGTTACTGAATAAAAGATAAAGTTCTTTTAATTTATTATTATTTTTTAGTAAGCCTAGATGTTTCTCTAACACAATTTTATCTTTGCGTTTGGCTGGACCAGTTTGAGCTTCCAAAGGAGACAAGTGTTTCAGTTTTTTTGTACTTTGTTTAATCAAAGGCAGAATTAATTTATAATCCAGATCTTTTCGAATTGATTTTAGAATTTTGTCCGCCTCAATATATAAACTATTTGTAAAATTATTTACGAGTACAGCAGAAAGATGCAGTTTTAAACGTTGCTGATAATTTAGTTTAATTATAGTTTTGGTAAAGTAACTCGCATAACCAATTGCTTTTTGTTCAATAATTTTATTTTGTGAGTCAATAATAATCGTTACACCTTTCCATTTTAATTCATCATGTTTACTAAAAGTTTGTAAAGGATAAAAAACAGCAAGGTTCTTTAGTTTCGATTTTGCAGTTGAAAAATCAAAACTGCCTGAGATAATTAATAAAGAGGAAGACGTAGGTAAATATGATAAATTAGAAATTACTGAACTAATCGAGCTATCATTTACACAAATAAAATAAACATCCGCATTCTTTATAATGTTTTTAATATTTGAAAAGACTTCTGCCCCAAATTCGTTTTTAAATGAAACAAGTTCTTTATTTGCCTTATGATTATAGATAAATAGTTGTATGTTTTTTTGATGATATAATTTCTTTGCCAAATGCCAAGCAACATTTCCGCAACCCACAATTACTATTCTTTTTAGTGGCGAACTAACCATTGTGTTTTCTAATTAATCTTACCCGTTCAATAATAGCAATGGCAGTTCCCAATGCCATGATAATACATCCAAGCCAAAGTACATTAATAAAAGGAAATAGATTCGCTTCCATAACAATAAAATCTTTTGAGTTATTCACTCGTTCGCTCATTGTAATTTCAATTGTTCCTGCATCCGGATTGATTTTCCAAAAAACAAATTTCAAACCCAATTTTTCAATCACATCTTCATTCGGAATAGCAATATTATTTTTAATCGTATATTTTGGATATGCTTTAAAAATATTTCCTTTAGAATCAAATGCAGTTAATACTGCAGTTACTTCTAAAAGGGAATTATCCTTTTTATATTCCGCTTCATTTACGTTTGTTTTAAGAGAATCAATTACGATAATCGCATTTGTAGCAAAAATAGTATCCTTAACATGGCCAATGTAATTTTTTGGTTCGTTGAATTTTCTTAAAGTAGCAGAGTCAATTTCTGTATTTAAATCAGCGGCAACTATATGTGTATAAATATCTTTTTCTAAATAGTGTTTCGTGTCTGGTTCAGCAGCTTTACCCATTCTCGGGTTGTCTTGAACTTTTGGTTTCAAAGTAAAATCGTATTCAGGTTTATTGTTTTTACCCATTTTTAAATAGTCAACTTTAAAGTAAACGTCAAGACCAATTCTTTCTTTGCCTTTGTATGTTACTAAATAAGGGCCCATTGGCAAAGTATCTCCTTTGGTAAGTAAAATACTTTTTTGATTATCAAAATCTTTACTCAATTGAGTTAAATTTTGTTTGGATGTATTTTTAGATAAAGTTATTTTTTTGGATGTAGAGATCAATGCGCCTATTAAAACCAAAGCAAATCCGATGTGTGCAATCGATGATCCGGATTTCCTCACATGACCTTTTAAAACACGGATCATGTAATCAATGTTTCCAAATACTGCAAACAGAGATGAAATTAATAAAGTAGTGTAACCAATTTTCTCATATGTACCGAATTGATTTCCATCCCCCATAAAATACAAAGGAATGCTCGCCGCTAATCCAAATAATAATGAAAGAGAAACACTTAAAATTATTTTTTTGTAAAAAGTACCAACACTATTTTTCTTATATTTTAAAAACTGACCCGACCCGATTAATAATCCTAATAAAACTGCGAAGGGTAAAATAAACTCATTGTATTCTTGCACTTTTAATTGTGCGTATTTTGTATCAAGTAATTTATTTAATACGGGTAGAGATGTAAAATAAGTGATGATTAATGCGGTTAATAATAAAACAATACTTCCTAGGAACATCCAAAATTCGCGCGAATACAATGCTTCTTCATCTTTTTCTTTCGGAAAATATTTCATGTATGACCAAAAAGTAATTCCAATTGAAATGATTGACCAACTATATAAAGTAATTTTTTGATGGCCAATTACTACGGCGAAAAAAAGCATTAAAAGTGAAATGACTATGTACGCAGTTTTCAAAAGGTCATCATGAATTAATAGAGCAACACCAATGAAAACAAATGTGAGCATGTATAAAACCAATTGCCCTTGCATTCCTAAATCAGTAAAAGCATGTACGCTTGAATTTCCAAGAATACCACTTCTCGTTAAAAAAGTAGAGTATAGCACAAGTAAAAAAGAACCAATCGATAAAAAGTGCGTCGTAAATAAAGAACCTCCTTTATTTTTATTGATAATCATGGTGTGAGCAGCAGCAACCATAACTATCCATGGCACTAAGGATGAATTTTCAACCGGATCCCAAGCCCAAAAACCACCAAAGCTCAAAGCTTCATAAGCCCATGCACCACCCATCAAAATCCCAATACCTAAAACCATCACACTAAAAAACGCCCACGGTAAAGCTAATTTTTGCCACTCATTAAATTTCTTGTTCCAAAATGCTGCAATGGCAAACGCAAATGGAACTAAAGTGGAAGCAAATCCTAAAAATAAAGTGGGTGGATGAATGGTCATCCAGTAATTCATTAATAAAGGATTTAATCCGAATCCGTCTAATTTCGCTAAATAGTTGGCGCTTTGAAGCCATATCA